>NZ_JAIVPF010000009.1:0-9025 GCF_053528595.1 Leucobacter sp.
CGCTTCGCGGCCCATCTCGGTGGGGCTTAGCACATATCTCAGCACATGGCACGAAAATGACCCCCAACCCGGTGATCTAAACCCCAGGTCAGAGGCCATTTTCTGTTCGTGCGCGAGGGGGGACTTGAACCCCCACGCCCTAATACGGGCACTAGCACCTCAAGCTAGCGCGTCTGCCAATTCCGCCACCCGCGCGAACGATCCGGACCTTCATCGGCCGAACAGAGAATAACTTAGCACGGATATCCGCGCGGCACGAATCGGGACCGCTTCGCCGGGCGCGTCGCGCGAGGCCCCGTACGGGACGCTACACCGCCCGCCCGATCTCCGCCCAGATCGCCGCCGTGGCCCGGGCGAGATCCTCGGCGCGCAGCTCGATGTCGAGACCGCGGCGGCCGCCGGAGACCAGCACCGTGCCGTGCTCCTGCGCGGAGGCGTCGAGCACCGTGGGCAGTCTCGTGCGCTGCCCGACGGGACTGATCCCGCCGACCACGTACCCGGTCTTCCGCTCCGCGAGCGCGGCGTCCGCCATCGCGGCCCGCTTCCCGCCGAGCGCGGACGCGAGCGCCTTCAGGTCGAGTGTGCCCGACACCGGTACGATCCCGACGGCGAGCGCCCCGTCCACCTCGGCCAGCAGCGTCTTGAAGACGCGCTCCGGGGCGACGCCGAGGGCCGCCGCGGCCTCGCCCCCGAAATCGGTCACCGCGGGATCGTGCTCGTAGGCGCGCACCTCGAACGGGATCCCGAGCTTCGTCAGCGCGAGCGTCGCGGGCGTCGCGCCGCCCGCCGCTCCCGCGGCCCGCCTCTTCTTCGCCACGGGGCCAGTCTACGGCCGCAGCCGCCGGCGCAGCAGCTCGATGCGCTTCTGCAGCTGCGTCACGGACGACTGGGCCACGGGAGGCCCCCCGCACACCCGCCGCAGCTCGTTGTGGATGTCCTTGTGCGGCTCGCCAGACACCTTCGAGTACATGCCCACGAGCGAGTTCAGCAGCTTGCGCTGCTCGCCGAGGGTGCGGTGCAGCGCCTCGGGCGCCTCGGAGCGCTCCGGCGGGTGCTCCAGGATCCCCTGCCGGGTGGCCGATCGCCGCGCCTGCCGCGCCTGCCGCTGCTGCAGCAGGGCGCGCACCTCCTGCGGCTCGAGCAGGCCGGGGAAGCCCAGGAAGTCGAGCTCCTCCTCGGTCTCGACCTCGGCGTAGCCGCCGAACTCGGCACCGTCGAAGACGGCGCGGTCGAAGTGCGCGTCGGAGCCGAGCGCCTGGTACGCGAACTCCGCCTCCTCGAGCTCGGACGAGGCGCGGTCCTCGCGCTCGGCCTCCGCCATGAGCGCGGCCTCGGCGTCCCACATCTCCTCGGCGCTCTTCGGCCCCTCGAGCACGTGGCCCCGCTCCTTCTCGAGCTCGGCGGCGAGCTGCATGAGGGCGGGCACGTTGGGGATGAACACCGAGGCGACCTCGCCGCGGCGGCGGGAGCGCACGAAGCGCCCGATCGCCTGCGCGAAGAAGAGCGGCGTCGACGAGCTGGTGGCGTAGACCCCCACGGCGAGCCGGGGCACGTCGACGCCCTCGGACACCATGCGCACGGCCACCATCCACCGCGAGTCGCCCGCCGAGAAGCCGTCGATCTTCTCGGAGGCGCCGTCGTCGTCCGAGAGGATGAGCGCGACCTCCTCCCCCGTGATCCGCTGCAGCTGCCTGGCGTAGGCCTTCGCCGAGGCGTGGTCCGTCGCGATCACCAGGCCGCCGGCGTCGGGGATCTGATGGCGCACCTCGGTGAGCCGGCGATCCGCGGCGCTCAGCACCTTCGCGATCCAGTCGCCGTTCGGATCGAGCGCGGTGCGCCAGGCCTGGGAGGTGATGTCCTTCGTGTTGCCCTCGCCGAGCGACGCCTCCATCTCCTCGCCCGCCGAGGTCTGCCAGCGCATCTTGCCCGCGTAGACCATGAAGATGACGGGTCGCACGATGCCGTCGGCGAGCGCGCGGCCGTACCCGTAGTCGTAATCGGTGAGCGAGATCCGGGAGCCGTCACCCTGGGGCGCGTACTCGACGAACGGGATGGGCGCGTCGTCGGAGCGGAAGGGCGTGCCGGTCAGCGAGAGGCGGCGCTTCGCCGAGCCGTAGGCCTCGCGGATCGCGTCGCCCCAGCTGAGCGCGTCGCCGCCGTGATGCACCTCGTCCATGATGACGAGGGTGTCGGCGCTCTCGGTGAGCAGACGGTGCTGCACGGGCTTCATCGCGACCTGCGCGTACGTCACCGCGACGCCGTGGAAGTGGCGGCCGTAGCCGAGCCCGTCGCTGTTGGAGTAGTTCGGGTTGAGCCGGATCCCGGCGCGCGCGGCGGCATCCGCCCACTGCGACTTCAGGTGCTCCGTCGGCGCGACGACCACGATCTGGCTCACCGTGTGGTTGGAGCGCAGGATCGCGGCGAGCCGCAGCGCGAAGGTGGTCTTGCCCGCGCCGGGCGTCGCCGAGGCGAGGAAGTCTCGGGGCTCCTTCTCGAGGTACAGCCGGATCGCCTCCTCCTGCCAGGCGCGCAGAGTGCCGGCCGTGCCGTGCGCGGCGCGCTCGGGATAGGCGGGAGGCAGGTGCTCAGCTGCACTGGTCCCCGGAAGGTGAAGTTCGGGATCCGCATCTGTCACAGCGCTCTAGGATAATCGGTAACGAATGCTGACATGCTCGGAAGAGGGCTCGCCGCCCGGAAATGGGGACGAAGAAGTGGCAGAGGATCGGATCGAACTTCCCTGGTCGCGGTTCGTCGCGATCGGCGACTCCTTCACCGAGGGGGTCGGCGATCCGGACGCCGACAGCCCGGGCGGGTTGCGGGGCTGGGCCGACCGCTTCGCGGAGGTGCTGAGCGACTACGACGAGGAGTTCTCGTACGCGAATCTCGCGGTGCGCGGCAAGCTGATCCAGCAGATCGCCGACGAGCAGGTGGAGGCGGCGCTGGATCTGCGCCCGGACCTCATCAGCATCTGCGCCGGCGGCAACGACGTGATCCGCCCCGGGACCGATCCCGACGAGGTGGCGGCCAAGCTCGACCGGGTGGTCGCGCGGCTCGGCGAGAGCGGTGCGACGATCCTCGTCTTCACCGGGGTCGACACCGCGTTCCAGCCGGTCTTCCGCACGATCCGCGGCAAGGTCGCGATCTTCAACGAGAACGTGCGCAAGGTCGCGCTGCGGCACGACTGCGTGGTCGTGGACCAGTGGGCGCTCGATGAGCTGCAGGACAGCCGCTACTGGGCCGGGGACCGCCTGCACCTCAACGCGCTCGGCCATCACACGATCGCGCGCGCCGCGCTCGACGCGCTGAACGTGCCCCACGACCTCACCCCGCTCGATCCTCCGCCGCTGCCCGCGCGCAACTGGCGCCGCGCGCGCAAGGAGGACGTGGTGTGGGCGCGCGAGCACCTCGTGCCGTGGGTGATCCGCCGCATCAAGCACGTCTCCTCGGGGGACGATATCGAGCCGAAGCGGCCGCTCCCGGAGCCCGCGCGGCGAGGCCGTGACAGCGCTGGGAACGGCTGGTAGGGGGCTGCCGCCGGGACCCCCGAGCGGGTAGGGTGAGGGCATGGCACATCTCACGAAGCAGCTCGCGGATACCCTGACCCAGGTCGGTGTGCACTCGGCCTACGGCGACCCGATCGAGGTCGACGGCACGACGATCATCCCGGTCGCCTGCACCTCGTACGGCTTCGGCGCCGGAGAGGGCGGCGGCGGGCTCGAAGACGCCCAGGGCGAGGGATCCGGGGGCGGCGGAGGCGGCATGGCCGTGCCCGTCGGCGCCTACGTCTCCCGCGACGGGGTGACCCGCTTCGAGCCCAATCTCATCGCCCTGCTCGTCGTCGGCGTGCCCTTCGTGTTCGTCGCCGGGCGCGCGCTCGCGCGCGTGATCCGCGCGCTCAAGAGGTAGGCGGTCGCAAGTCCGACCACACCCACGGCTCGCGCGGCAGCGCCGCCGGATCGAAGCGGCCGAGGAGCTGCGCGGCGGTGACTCTCTCCCCCGGTTCCGCGAGCCCGAGCGATGCGGCGAGCGCGCTCAGCACCGCACCGGCGCCGATTCCCCGTTCGCGCAGATCGGCGAGCGTCACGGCGCCGTCGCGCTTCGCGAGCCGCGCCCCGCTCGGTCCGAGCACGAGCGGCACGTGCGCGTACTCGACCGCCGGAGGCGTCGGCAGGCCGAGCAGCCGCTGCAGCAGGATCTGGCGCGGGGTCGACGACGCGAGGTCGTCGCCGCGCACCACCTGGTCGACGCCCATGGCCGCGTCGTCGACCACCACGGCGAGATTGTAGGCGACCGTACCGTCGCCCCGGCGCAGCACGAAGTCGTCGATGTCGCCGCGCGTCGGCCCGAGGATCAGGTCGTCGAACTCGAGCGACGCGACGCCCTCGGGCGCGCGGAGCCGCAGGGCGGGTTCCCTCGGCGCGATGGCCTCCCGCGCCGCCCGCCGCTCCCCGGGCCCGCGATCGCGGCAGGTGCCCGGATAGGCGCCCGGCGGCGCGTGCGGCGCGCTCGGCGCGGCCAGGATGTCGCGGCGCGTGCAGGTGCACTCGTAGACGAGGCCCGCCGCGTCGAGCCGCGCGACGGCCGCCTCGTGGTCCCCGCCCCGCTCGCTCTGCAGCACCGGGTCGCCGTCCCAGTCGATCCCGATCCGCGCGAGGTCCTCCAGCTGCCGCGCCGCCGCGCCCGCGTCGCGAGCGCGGTCCAGATCCTCGATGCGCATCAGGAGGCGCCGGCCGCTCGCACGCGCGAAGAGCCACGCGAGCAGGGCGGTGCGCAGGTTGCCGAGATGCAGCTCGCCCGACGGGCTCGGCGCATAGCGCCCCGCCCCCGCCTGCAGCGATCCGCGATCCCCCGTCATCCCTCCATCCTCCCACGCGGGATGGGCCCCGCGGCACGCCCTAACCCCGAGCAGACCGTCGACGGTGCATGCTTGAGGGAGGGGTCCCGTGCGGGACCGGTTCGGACACGGCAGGAGGCGCGGCATGCGGGTGCTCATCGCGGAGGACGAGCGCGAGCTCGCCGACGCCCTCGCCGAGGGGCTGCGCGGTGAGGGGTACGAGGTGGAGGTCGCCTACGGCGGCGATACGGCCCTCGGCGCGCTCGGCCGCTTCGACGCCGACGTGCTGATCCTGGATCGGGACCTGCCCGGCGTGCACGGCGACACCGTGTGCCGGATGCTGCGTGAGCAGGGGCACCCCGTGCGCATCCTCATGCTCACCGCGGCCTCGGCGCTCGACGATCGTGTGGCGGGCCTCGACCTCGGGGCCGACGACTACCTGCCGAAGCCCTTCGCCTACCTCGAGCTGCTCGCCCGGCTGCGGGCGATGGGGCGCCGCGTGGACGCCGTCGCCGAGGCCCCGCTCGAATCGGCGGGCATCCGGCTCGACCCGGGGAGGCGTCTCGCGACGCGCGACGGACGCGAGCTGCGGCTCACCCCCCGCGAGTTCGCGGTGCTCGAGGAACTGTTGCGCGCCGACGGCGGCTTCGTGACCCCCGAGGCGCTGCTCGTGCGGGTGTGGGGCGGCGATCTCGAGCGCACGCGGGGCGTCGTCAAGATCACCGTGCACACCCTGCGCAAGAAGCTCGGCGAGCCGGAGGCGCTGCACTACGCCCACGGGCACGGCTACCGCCTCGGGACGGGATCGTGAGCGGCGCGTCGCGCGGGGGCGAACGCGGCGCGCGCTGGAGCACCCGGGCACGGCTCACCGCGCTCATCGCGGCGGCGCTCGTGGGGGGCGGCGCGCTGCTGCTCGGAACGCAGTACCTGGTGGTGCAGCAGGTGCTGACGTCGGCGGGCTCGGCCGGGCCGGCTGCGGGAGGCGCTATGGACACGTCGGCGGACTCGGCCGAGGCCGAGCTCCAGGCGGGCGAGCCGACGGCGTCGGACGGCGCGCCGCCCCCGGAGGAGGCCGGATCCGCACCCCGGATGACGGCCGAGGCCCCGGCGGCTGAGGAGGCCGCGTCGGAGGAGACCGCGGAATCCTTCGACGCCCCCGCCTCCGACGGCGCGCTCGCCGATCGGGCGCTGCCGCGGATCGCACTCTGGTCCGCGCTCGCCCTGGCGGTCTTCTCCGGTCTCGCGATCCTCGTGGCCCGCTGGCTCTCCCGGCGCTCGTTCCGCCGCATCGCGCAGATCACGGGCCTCGCGCAGCGCATCACCGCCGGCGACCTCGACGAGCGCATCGATCTCGGCGGCAGGCGCGACGAGGTGCGCGAGCTCGCCGACACGATCGACGGCATGCTCGACCGCCTGCAGGAGTCGTTCGCCCGGCAGGAGCGCTTCGTCGCGAACGCCTCGCACGAGCTGCGCACCCCGCTCACCACCACCCGCACCGCGCTCGAGATCCCGCTCGCGCAGGGCAGGATCCCGGAGGCGCTCGAACCCGCGATCCGCCGCGCGCTCGCGGCGAACGCGAAGAGCGAGCGGCTCATCGCCGCGCTGCTCGCGCTCGTCCGGGTGCGCCGCGGGGAGGTCGGGGCCGCGCCGGAGCGCGGGACGGACCTGGTGGCGGCGGTCGGCGCGGCGCTGGAGGCCCACGCGGCGCGCACCGCGGAGCTCGGCCTCGCGGTCGACCTCGAGCTGCGCGAGGAGCTGCCGGTGCGCGCGGATCCGGCGCTGCTCGAGCTCGCGGTCGGCAACCTCGTCGGCAACGCGGTGCGGCACAACGCGCGCGGAGGACGCGTGGGGGTGTCGGCCGAGGCCGGGGGCGGCACGGTGCGCCTGCGCATCGAGAACACCGGCGCACCGCTCGACGAGCGCACGCTCTCGGCGATGGCCGAGCCCTTCAACCGCGGCGACGCCACGCGGCTCGCCGACGAGAGCGCCGAGCCGGGCCTGGGACTCGGGCTCACGCTGGCGGACGAGGCCGCCCGCGCCTGGGGCGGATCGCTCGCGCTCGCGCCGCGGGCGGGCGGCGGACTCGTCGCGGTGCTGACCCTGCCGAGGGCGCGATAGCCTGAAGGCGGACGACGGCGGACGACGGGAAGCGGAGGCGGCGTGAACGGACTGGACGAGCTGCAGGGGGCGCTGGGCGAACGCCTCGTGATCGATCCGGAGCTGATCGCCCCGTACGCGCGCGACAGCTCGCGAGCCGTGGCCGAGGGCGCGCCGCTCGCGCTCGTGCTCGCCGAGTCGACCGCGGACGTCTCGGCCGCCCTCGCCTGGGCCCACGCCTCGGGTGTGCGCGTGAGCGTGCGCGGGGCGGGCACGGGGCTGACCGGCGGCGCCATGGCCTACGACGGCGGGCTCGTGATCTCGCTCGAGCGCATGAACCGGATCCTCGAGATCGATCGTGCGAATCGCCTCGCCGTCGTGCAGCCGGGCGTGATCACCGGCGAGCTCGACGACGCCTGCCGCGTACAGGGGCTCTTCTTCCCGCCCGACCCCGCGAGCGCCCGCCTGTGCACGGTGGGCGGCAACATCGCCACGAACGCCGGCGGTCTGCGCTGCGTCTCGCACGGGGTCACCTCGGACTCCGTCGCCGGTCTGGAGGTGGTGCTCGCCGATGGACGCGTGATGCGCACCGGCGCGCGCACGCGCAAGAACGTGGTGGGCTACGACCTCACCAGCCTCTTCGTCGGCTCGGAGGGCACCCTGGGGGTCGTCACGGAGGCGACGGTCCGCCTGAAGCCGGTGCCCGAGGGCACGCCCCGCACCTTCCGGGCGAGCTTCGACCGCATCGAGGACGCCGGCCGGGCGGTCACGGCGATCGTGGGCGGCCCGGCGCAGCCGGAGGTGCTCGAGCTCATGGACGCGCTGAGCGTCGAGATCATCGAGTCCTTCCACCCGACCGGCCTCGCGGCGCCCGCCGGGGCGATGCTGGTCGGCCAGACCGTCGGGCTCGACGCCGAGGAGCAGGCCGGGATCATCATCGGCATCTGCGCGGCGCACGGGGCGAGCGACACCGGGATCTCCGAGTCCGACGCCCTGCTCGAGGCGCGGCGGCTCTCGAACCCCGCGCTCAATGCGCGCGGGCTCAAGATCTCCTGCGACGTGGGCGTGCCCGTCGCCGCCCTCGCGGAGATGTTCCACGGCGTCGCCGAGATCTCCGCCAGGCACGGCCGGCGGGTCTCCACCGTCGCGCACGCGGGCGACGGCAACCTGCACAGCACCGTCGAGTCGGCCGACGATCCCGAGGGGATCCGCGCGGCGGACGCCGTGATCGACGCGGCGGGCATGGTCCCGTATCCGTCGCTGACCGCGTCGTTCCATCACGAGATCGAGTTGGTGGTGGCGCTGGGCTCCGGTGGCCGCGACGTGGCCGCCGACGATGCGCTGAAGCTGGTCTGGGGCTACGGCGTCGGTGTCGACCTGACCCGGCGCGATCTGCAGGACGAGGCCAAGAAACTGAGCCGGCCCTGGGATTGGGGCAAGGGGTTCGACGCGTCGGCCCCGTGCACGCCGATCCACCCGGTATCAGAGGTCGGTCACCCGGAAACCGGCGAGATCTGGCTGTGGGTCAACAACGAACTCAAACAGCACGGCAACCTGAAGGACCTGATCTGGTCGGTGCCCGAGGTCATCAGTGCGATCTCAGCGGCCGTCGACCTCGCCCCCGGCGATCTGATCTTCAGCGGCACCCCGGCCCGGGTCGGACCGATGCACCCCGGCGATGTGGTCTCCGGTGGCGTGGACAACGTGGCGGAGTTCAGCTTCACGATCGGCCCGGCCGATCGGCGGCACGTCTGACCCGCAACCATGGGCGCCTGACACTCGTTACGCCCCCGGGGCGGCGAACTTGGCGAACAACACTTCCCACACCGCAGCCGCCTCCGGCGTCAGATTCGCCGTCAACGGGGTCATCGCGTCACGGCCCTGCGTGCCGGTGGACAGCCCACGTTTGCGGGCCCGTTCGGTGTCGTCGGGGTCGGGGCCGTCCTGATCGAGCAGAAACAACCGCAACTCGGCGGTGTCTTTGAGTTCTTTGGGACCCACCCCGACCGCGACCCGCACCAGATCGGCCTCGAACTGCAACCGGGCCAGCAGCCGATGCCCCGCAGCAGGCAACCGACACAGCAGCGCCTCGTA
>NZ_JAIVPF010000010.1:0-61648 GCF_053528595.1 Leucobacter sp.
GAGGATGTCGTCGGACTTCACGGTGAGCAGCTCCTGCAGCGCGTACGCGGCGCCGTAGGCCTCGAGGGCCCACACCTCCATCTCACCGAAGCGCTGGCCGCCGAACTGGGCCTTGCCGCCGAGCGGCTGCTGGGTGATCATCGAGTACGGGCCGGTCGAGCGCGCGTGGATCTTGTCGTCGACCAGGTGGTGCAGCTTGAGGATGTACATGTAGCCGACCGAGATCGGGTACGGGTACGGCTCGCCCGAGCGGCCGTCGAAGAGACGGGTCTTGCCGCTGGAGTCGATGAGACGCTCGCCGTCGCGGGTGAGGAGCGTCGAGTCGAGCAGACCCGCGATCTCCTCCTCCGAGGCGCCGTCGAACACCGGGGTCGCGACCTTGGTGCCGGGAGCGGCCTCGAGCGCCTCGGGCTTCAGCTTCGCGGCCCACTCCGGAGCGCCCTCGACCTTCCAGCCCTGCTGGGCGATCCAGCCGAGGTGCACCTCGAGCACCTGGCCGAAGTTCATGCGGCCGGGGATGCCGAGCGGGTTGAGGATCACGTCGACGGGCGTGCCGTCGGCGAGGAACGGCATGTCCTCGACCGGCAGGATCTTCGAGATGACGCCCTTGTTGCCGTGGCGGCCGGCGAGCTTGTCGCCCTCGGTGATCTTGCGCTTCTGGGCGATGTACACGACCACGCGCTGGTTGACGCCCGAGCCCAGCTCGTCGTCGTTGTCGTTCTCGGCGTCGAACACCTTGACCGCGGTCACCGTGCCCGAGACGCCGTGGGGCACCTTCAGGGAGGTGTCGCGCACCTCGCGGCTCTTCTCGTTGAAGATCGCGCGGAGCAGGCGCTCCTCGGCCGACAGCTCGGTCTCGCCCTTCGGGGTGACCTTGCCGACGAGGATGTCGCCCTGCTTGACCTCGGCGCCGATGCGGATGATGCCGCGCTCGTCGAGGTCCTTCAGCGCCTCCATGCTGGCGTTGGGGAGATCGCGGGTGATCTCCTCCTTGCCGAGCTTGGTGTCGCGGGCGTCGATGTCGTACTCCTCGATGTGGATCGAGGAGAGGGTGTCGTCCTTCACCAGGTTCTGGCTGAGGATGATCGCGTCCTCGAAGTTGTGGCCCTCCCACGACATGAACGCGACCAGCAGGTTCTTGCCGAGCGCGAGCTCGCCGTTCTCGGTCGCGGGGCCGTCGGCGATGACCTCGCCGGCCTCGATGCGCTCCCCCGCCTTCACGATGACGCGGTGGTTGTAGTTCGTGCCCTGGTTCGAGCGGTCGAACTTGCGCATGAAGTAGGTCTTCGAGCCGCCCTCGTCGTGCTGCACGGTGACGAAGTCGGCCGACACCTCGGAGATCACACCCGACTTCTGGGCGGTGACCACGTCACCGGCGTCGACGGCCGCGTAGCCCTCCATACCGGTGCCGACGACCGGCGACTCGCTCATGACGAGCGGCACGGCCTGGCGCTGCATGTTCGCGCCCATGAGCGCGCGGTTCGCGTCGTCGTGCTCGAGGAACGGGATCAGCGAGGTCGCCACCGACACCATCTGGCGGGGCGAGACGTCCATGTACTGCACGCGCTCGGAGTCGACCAGCACCACCTCGGAGCCGCGGGGGCGCGCGAGCACCTGCTTCTCGGCGAAGTGGCCGTCGGCGGTGAGCGGGGCGCCGGCCTGCGCGATGAGGTACTCGTCCTCCTCGTGCGCGGTGAGGTAGTCGACCTGGTCGGTGACCTTGCCGTCGACGATGCGGCGGTACGGGGTCTCGATGAAGCCGAAGGCGTTGATGCGCGCGAAGGTCGCGAGCGCGCCGATCAGGCCGATGTTCGGACCCTCAGGGGTCTCGATCGGGCACATGCGGCCGTAGTGCGAGGGGTGCACGTCGCGCACCTCGACGCCCGCGCGGTCGCGCGAGAGGCCGCCGGGGCCGAGCGCCGAGAGGCGGCGCTTGTTGGTCAGGCCCGCGAGCGGGTTGTTCTGATCCATGAACTGCGACAGCTGCGAGGTGCCGAAGAACTCCTTGATCGCCGCCAGCACAGGGCGGGTGTTGATCAGGGTGTTCGGGGTGATCGCCTCGATGTCCTGCGTGGTCATGCGCTCGCGCACCACGCGCTCCATGCGGCTGAGGCCGGTGCGCACCTGGTTCTGGATGAGCTCGCCCACCGCACGGATGCGGCGGTTGCCGAAGTGATCGATGTCGTCGGTGTCGAGGCGGAGCTCGATCTCCTTGCCGTCGCGCACGCCGGGGAGCGTCTCGGTGCCCGCGTGCAGGCCGACGAGGTACTTGATGGTCGCGACGATGTCCTCGAGCGACAGCACCGAGTCGGTGATGGGGGCGTCGAGGCCGAGCTTGCGGTTGATCTTGTAGCGGCCGACCTTGGCGAGGTCGTAGCGCTTCGGGTTGAAGTAGCTGTTGTCGAGCAGCGCGCGCGCGGCCTCGATGGCCACCTGCTCGCCCGGACGCTGCTTGCGGTAGATGTCCTTGAGGGCCTCCTCCTGCGTGAGGATGCCGTCCTTCTCGAGGGTGAGCGCGATCGACTCGTAGCCGGCGAACTCCTCGAGGATCTCCTCGCTCGTCATGCCGAGCGCCTTCAGGAACACGGTGACCGACTGCTTGCGCTTGCGGTCGATGCGCACGCCGACCTGGTCGCGCTTGTCGACCTCGAACTCGAGCCACGCACCGCGGCTCGGGATCACGCGGGCGGTGAAGACGTCCTTGTCGCTCGTCTTCTCCTGGGCGCGCTCGAAGTAGACGCCGGGGCTGCGCACGAGCTGCGACACGATGACGCGCTCGGTGCCGTTGATGATGAAGGTGCCCTTGTCGGTCATGATGGGGAAATCGCCCATGTAGACCGTCTGACTCTTCAGCACCTGGGTCTCGGTGTTGTAGAACGCCGCCTCGACGTAGAGCGGGGCGGCGTAGGTCTTGCCGCGCTCCTTGCACTCCTCGATCGTGAACTTCTGCTCGTCGAGGATCGGATTCTCGAACGACAGCTGCATGGTGCCGGCGTTGTCCTCGATCGGCGAGATCTCGTCGAAGATCTCCTCGAGGCCGCTCTTGAGCGCGATGTCGTCGCGCCCCTCGGCCTGAGCCTCGATGACGCGCTCCTTCCACGCGTCGTTGCCGACGAGCCAGTCGAAGCTCTCGAGCTGCAGTGCCAGCAGATTCGGCACCGACAGCGTGTCGGAAATCTTGGCGAAGGAGAGCCGCGAGTGATTGCGACCGTTCTTCGGTTGGGTGGTTGACGATGCGTTGCGCGCAGCAGCCAAGGAAACTACCTCCGTGGGCCCCGTCGGGCCGGTTGACCTGGTCTTGCGAGAATTGCATCGGATCACGCGGGCGAGGCTCATCTGCGCTTTCGCGCCAGCTCCCGGGGCCTACCGCTATATGAAGGCATACTGGTGTCCGTAGTGCAACTATCAACTGTAACACCATCGTTACAAGCTGTCCAGCCCGCATCGGGATCGTCAACCGCTCCCAGCATATTCCCTGCTCGCCCCGTTCGCGAACCGGGATCGCCGATCGGAGGATGCCGCATGCGGTGCCGCTCAGGGGGCATGGATAGCGTAGAGGCCATGTCCGAGTCGCCCACCGCCGCCGTGCCGCCCGCGCACCTGCGCAGAGCGGTGCCGTGGGCCGTGCTCGGGCTCGTCGCCGTGCTCGCCCTCGGCGCGTATCTGCGCTTCGCGGATCACGGGCCGCTCGGCATCGACGAGTGGTGGCACGGGATCGCCGGCGTGACACGGGGCTCCGCCGCCTACGCGATCGCGGTGTTCATGGCGGAGGTGGGCGGCGGCGTCGGCGCGGCGGCGTGCACGGCGATCGCCGCCGCGCTGCTGTTCGCCGTGCGCCGCACCCGCGACGCGATCGCGGTGGCGACGACGATGCTGCTCGGCGTCGTCTGCTCCGAGATCGTCAAGGCGCTGGTGCTGCGCCCCCGCCCCTGGGATCAGCTCTACGCCTCCCACGGCGGCTCCTACCCCTCCGGCCACTCGATGGGAGCGGCGGCGCTGGCCGTCTCGCTCACGCTCGTGGTCGCCGGGTTCCGCACCCTCCCCCGCGCGGCGGGGAGATGGGCCGCGGTCGCCGCCGCCTGCTGGATCCTGCTCATGATGTGGAGCCGCACGGCGCTGCACGTGCACTGGCTGAGCGACACGATCGCCGGCGCGGTGCTGGGGCTCTGCGTCGCGATCATCGTGCGACGGATCTGGTTCGGCCCGGCGCGGGCCGCGCGCGTCAGACGGTGAGCAGCTCCTCGGCCGTGGCCGCGGGGAGCGACAGCGTGACCTGGGTGCCCCAGGGATCCTCGACCACGATCGAGCGCCCAGTGTCGGCGAACGCGAGGCCACGGCCGCGCAGTCTCGCGGCGAGCGCGTCGAGGTCCTCGCGGGCGGGGAGCTCGATCGCGACGTCGCCGAGCCCGAGCCGCGCCGCGCGCGGGCCGGCGCCCCGGCTGTTCCAGGTGTTCATCGCCACGTGGTGGTGGTAGCCGCCCGCCGAGGCGAAGAGCGCACCCGGGTAGCCGGCCACGGTCGCCTCGAAACCGAGTGCGCCCACGTAGAAGTCCCGCGCGCGGGCGACGTCCCCCACCTGCAGGTGGACGTGGCCCACACCTCCCGACTGCCGCTCCGCGTTCGCGAGCACCGTCTCGTCGAGGTGCGCGGCGAGGTAGGCGTTGGGATCGAGGTGCAGCGTGTCCATCCTGAGCTCGCCGTTCTCGTAGCGCCACGCCTCGCGGGGCCGGTCGACGTAGAGCTCGATGCCGTTGCCCTCGGGATCGGTGAAGTAGAAGGCCTCGCTCACCAGGTGGTCGCTCGATCCCGCGAACCGGCTGCGGGGATCCCGCGCGGCGCGGTAGACCGTCGCCGCGAGGCTCGCCGCGTCGTCGAAGAGGAACGCGGTGTGGAACAGGCCGGCGTCGCGCGGGTCTGCCTCGGGCAGGTCCGGCGTGTGGACGAGCCGCACCATCGGCGTGCTCCCGCGGCCGAGCACACGATGCACCTCGCGGCCGATCGGACGCTCCTCGATCGGCACCAGCGCGAGCGCATTCCCGTAGTAGGAGCTCATCTCCTCGAGGTCGCCGACGCGCAGGCTGACGGCGCCCATGGCGAGTGCGGCCGAGAGCGTGCTCTCGGAGACCGGTGCGATGTCCGGGGTCATGTGATTCGATCCTTTCCGGCCGATGGGAGGGCGCGCTCAGTCGTCGATGGAGAAGCCGCCGGTCCAGGAGATCTTCTCCGCCGCCGCGAGCGTGAGCTGCAGGAAGCCGATCGCCTCGAGCTCGTGCGCGCGGGCCAGCGAGCCGGCATCGATCGCACGGAGCCCGCCGGCCACGACATCGGCGATGAGGACCGCCTTGGCCTCGGCGTCGTCGCCCGCGACCAGCACGGTCGTCGCACTCCCGCCGACCGTGCCCGAGGCGAGGGTCGCGGCGAAGTTGGTGTTGAACGCCTTGAGCACGCGGGCGCCGGGCAGAGCGCGCTGGATCTCGGCCGCGGCCGAGCTGCCGAGGGGCACGACGAGGCCGTCGAAGGTCTCGAAGTCCAGCGGGTTCGTGATGTCCACGACGGTCCGGCCCGAGAGCTGATCGGCGTAGGCGCCGAGGATCTCGGCGACCGCGGGGTAGGGCACCGCGAGCACGACGACCTCTCCGTTCACCGTCGCGCCGGCGCCCTGCTCGTGCGAGATGTGCT
This sequence comes from Leucobacter sp., assembly GCF_053528595.1. NCBI lineage: Bacteria > Bacillati > Actinomycetota > Actinomycetes > Micrococcales > Microbacteriaceae > Leucobacter > Leucobacter sp. The sequence continues at coordinate 5,680 of NZ_JAIVPF010000010.1, forward strand.
CCACGGACGCACCGCCCGCCGCGAGGACGCCCCCGATCGCGACGGCCATGTTGCCGGTGCCGAAGATCGTGTATGCAGTCATGTTAGTGGTCTCCTTCTGTTCTGCCGTCCCGCTCTGCGCGCAGCGCCCCAGCGCTCTCCCAGAGAGCGCCCGGTCGCCCTGCGCGCCCGACGCCGTCGCATGGGCGGAACCGCTTTGCTTGCAGGTACAACTAAATAATAGACACGCTTTACTTGCGAACGCAACTAAATTGCTAGAATGGCCGCATGACCGCACCGCTCTCCCATCCCGAACGGGTCGCCGTCGCGCGTCTGCACGCGCTCCTCGAACTGCTGCCGACGGCCCTCGACAAGCGGCTCGCCCCCCTCGGGATCACCGCGTTCGAGCACGTCCTGCTCGAGCGGCTCGCGGAGAGCGAGGAGCACCGGCTGCGCCTGAGCGCGCTCGCCTCCCGCACGAACGCCTCGCTCCCCCGCATCTCGCGCGTCGCCTCGTCCCTCGAGCGCCGGGGGCTGATCGAGCGCGCGCCCTGCCCGGAGGACGGCCGCGCCACGAACGCCGTGCTCACCGCGCGCGGCGCCGAGCTCCACGGGCGCTCCCGGGACCTCTACGCCGCCGCCGTGCGCGAGCTGATCCTCGACGGCCTCGCGGTGCTGCCCGGAGACGGTGTGGCCGGTCTCGCCGAGCTCGCCTACGCCGTGCTCGGCAGCCTCGACCCGGAACGCCGCGGCGGCGCATGGGATCTCGCGCCGGGCGGGGCTCCTGCGCCGGGCGGCGCCTGCGCCGCGGATCCGGCCCCCGAGGCCGCCTCGAAGCCCGAGCCCCCTTCGGGCCCCGTGACCGACGAGTGCCCGGCCGACCCCCGGCCCCCGGCCGATCCGGGCCACCGGGCAGCGGGCGGGTCCGGGTGCCCGGCCGATCCGGAGGCCGGATCCGCGGCGGAGGCGGCACCCGGTCCGGATCGCGCGTCCGGCGCGCCGTCCGATGGCGTAGAGTCGGGTGCCATGGAATCCGAGGGAACGAACGAGCGGGCCGCCGCGCGCGATGACGCGCCCACGGGCGGAACGATCATCTTCGGCGCCGACTGGTGCGGCGACTGCCGCCGCGCGAAGCTCGTCTTCGACCGCGCGGGCGCGCCCTACACCTACGTCGACCTGGTGCGGGATCCGGCGGCGGCCGACGTGGCCCACGACATCAGCGGCCGCACGAACATCCCCGTGATCCTCTACCCCGATCGCAGCCACCAGGTCGAGCCCTCCAACGCCGACATGCTGCGCAAGATCGAGGAGCTCGGACTCGCGGCCGGCGCGGAGTCGCGGGCGTGATCCTGCCCGGCCCGATCACCCTGAGCTCGGGCCTCACCGCCGAATTCGAAGAGGATCGCTGGGTGCCAGGAGCGGTGCAGCTGGTCGTCGACGGCACGCCGCAGTCCCATGTCAACCTGCGCGACCCGTCCGAGCTGTTCTTCGAGTACATCCGGCGCATCGGCCACGTCATCGACCTGTTCCGGCCTGCCGCGCAGCCGATCTCGGCGCTGCACCTCGGCGGCGGGGCGTTCACGCTGCCGCGCTACGTCGAGGCCACCCGCCCGGGCAGCCGGCAGCAGGTGGTCGAGCTCGAGGGCGGGCTGGTCGACCTCGTGCGCGAGGCGGCGCCGCTGCCGAAGCGGGCGAGCATCCGCGTGCGTCGCGGCGACGCCCGCGAGGTGCTGGCGCGACTCCCCGAGGGGATGCGCAGCGCGATGGACCTCGTGGTCGTCGACATCTTCGCGGGGGCCCGCACGCCGGCCCACGTGTCGAGCGTGGAGTTCTACGAGCTGGTGCGACCGCTGCTCGCACCGGACGGCGTGGTCGTGATCAACGCGGCCGACGGCAAGGGCCTGCCCTTCGTGCGCGGCCAGGCCGCGACGCTCGCGAGCCTGTTCTCCACGGTGACCGCCATCGCGGAGCCCCAGGTGCTCAAGGGGCGCCGTTTCGGCAACGTGGTGCTCGTCGCCTCGGACGACGATCAGGGCACGCTCGACTGGCTGCCCCGCCTGCTCGCGGGCGGACCGCACCCGGCGCGCATGCTCGTGGGACGCGAGTTCGACGAGCTGCTGCGCGGCGCGAAGCCGGTGACCGACGCGACGGCGGCCGACTCGCCGGCGCCCGCGCGCGAGCTGTTCGAGCGGGGCTGAGATGCGCCTCACGGGGACCGGCGGGATCGGGGCGCCGCGTGGCTGAGCTCTCACGCGTGCGCGTCTGGGCGGAGGCGCTCATCCGCCTGCACCTCGACCCGGTCGAGTGGAGCTTCGGCTTCGACCACGCCAAGCGCCGCGCCGGCCTCTGCAACTACACCGAGCGCCGCATCACCGTATCCCGCTACCTGGCCGAGAAGTTCGACGACGACGAGATCCACCAGGTGCTGCTGCACGAGGTCGCCCACGCCATGGCCGGGGCCTCGGCCGGCCACGGACCGCGCTGGAAGCGCATCGCGGCCGAGATCGGCTACGTGGGGGGACGCACGCACGACGGCGACATCGCCCACGAGCGCGCGCCCTGGATCGGCTCGTGCCCCGCCGGGCACGAGCACTACCGCTTCCGGCGGCCCACCCGCATCACCTCGTGCGGCCGGTGCGCCCGCGGCTTCTCCGACGCGCACGTCATCGCTTGGCGCAGGCGCTCGGGATCCTGACCGCCCGCGCGAACCCCGCTCAGCAGCCGATCGTCGACAGCGCCTGGCGCAGCAGGGCCCCGCGGCCGCCCGGCAGCTCGTCGAGGGTGTCGGGCGCGAGCGCCTCCTCGGGCGACATCCAGCTCACCTCGAGCGCGTCCTGGCGCGGGCTGCAGGTCCCGGTGACGGGTACGACGTAGACGAGCGACACGGCGTGCTGCCGCTCATCGACGTAGGCCGATATCCCGGGCATCGGGAAGTACTCGGCGATCTGCGCCGGCACCAGCGCGGTCGGCATCTGCGGGAACGCCATGGGCCCGAGGTCGTTCTCGAGGTGCCGGAACAGCGCCTCGCGCAGCGTCTCCCCGTAGCGCACCCGGCCCGAGACGAGCGCTCGCGTCATCACCCCGTCGGGGGTGCTGCGCAGCAGCAGCCCCACCTCGATCACCTGGCCCAGCCCGTCCAGGCGCACCGGCACCGCCTCCACGTACACGACCGGCAGGCGGCCTCGCACGAAGCGCAGCTCATCGTCGCTCAGCCAGCCGGGATTCCCCGCGGGCGCCGGGCGGTCCTCGGGTCCCTCGGGATCCGGCAGTTCGGCCGTGTCGATGCTCATGCAGCCATTCTTGCACCCGGCGGCGGGTGAGTAGGCTGGCGGCATGAACGCGAGCACCGATCCCACCACTCGCCGCATCGCACTCGTGCAGATCGCCAGCCCCACGGGCGAGTCGCGCGAGGACCGCATCGATCGGGTCGAGGGCCTGCTGCGCCGACACCCGGGCGTCGATCTCTTCGTGCTCCCCGAGCTGTGGAGCGCCGGCTACTTCTCCTTCGAGCGCTACGACGAGCTGGCCGAGACCCTCGACGGGCCCACCGTCGCCATGTGCCGGCGCGTCGCCCGGGATCTCGGCGCGTCGATCCACCTCGGCAGCATCGTGGAGCGCGGGAGCGACGGTGCGCTCCACAACACCGCCGTGCTCGTCGACGGGACGGGCCGGATCGCGCAGACCTACCGGAAGATCCACGTCTTCGGCTACCAGTCGCTCGAGTCGGAGCTGCTCACGCCGGGCTCCTCGCTGAGCGTGGTGCCCGGGCCGCTCGGCCCCACGGCGGGCACCACCTGCTACGACCTGCGCTTCCCGGGCTTGTGGCAGGAGCTGAGCGCGCGCGGCGCCGAGGCCGTGATCGTGCCGGCTGCGTGGCCCGCCGCGCGCCGCGAGCACTGGTGCCTGCTGACTCAAGCCCGGGCCGTCGAGCACCAGCTGTGGGTGCTGGCCTGCAACGCCTGCGGCAGCCAGGGCGACGCCGACGCACCGGTGCAGCTGGGCGGCTTCAGCCGGGTCGTGGACCCGTCGGGCCGCGTAGTGGCCGAGTGCGGCGACGGCGAGGAGGTGCTGGTGGTCGACCTCGATCCCGGTCGCGTCGCCGAGGTGCGCGCGGAGTTCCCCGTGATCGCCGACCGGCTCAGCACCGAGGACTACGCGGCGCTCGGCACGGATCCAGGCACCGACGCCGGAAGTCGCTGACCCCGGCCCGCCGGAGCGCTACCGGGGCAGGAACTCGACCTCGGGGCCGAGGATCGCGGCCGAGGCCTCGATCTGCTGCTCGGGCGCGACGCCGAAGCGCGTGCGCTGCAGCAGCTCGGCCGAGTCGGCCAGCGGCGTGATGGAGAGGCTGTGCCGCGCCAGCAGATCGCCCGCGGCCTCCTCCTCCGCCGTCCAGTCGTAGTGCATGTAGGTGAGGATCGCGGTGGGGCGCTCCACCCGCACCTCGCCCGCCGCGTCGCGCGCGAGCTCGAAGCCGGCGACCACCCCCGTGCGCTGGTCGAGCGTCAGCTGCGTGCTGAGCATGTTGCCGATCGAGTACCACACGAGCGTGCGCCCGCCGTCGGCGCGGTCGAGCCAGGCCACCGGCTGCAGCACGTGCGGCCCCGTGCCGATGATCACGTCGGCGCCGAGGTCCGCGACCCGCTGCGCGAAGGCCTGCTGCTGGCCGTTCACGTCGTGCGAGTCCTCGGTGCCCCAGTGCGCCGAGACGATCACCACGTCCGCCCGATCCCGCGCCTGCGCCATGAGCTCGTCCACCAGCGCGTCGTCGCCCATCATGTTGAGCGTGACGCCGTCGATCGGCGCGTTCGAGTACTCGGCGAACGAGACGAGCGCGATCCGCACGCCGTCCTGCTCGAACACGGTCGGCGCCCGCTGCTCCTCCGCGCTGCGGTTGGCCCCGTCGACCACGGCGGGGGCCAAACCGTCCCAGGCCGCGCGGGTGGCCGCGACGCCCGCAGCGCCCTTGTCGGCGGTGTGGTTGGTGGCGAGGTTGACGAGGTCGCAGCCGGCCGCGCCCTGCAGATCGCGCGCGAACTCCACCGGCGCGTTGAAGGTGGGGTAGCCGCTGATGCCGAACTCGACGCCGGCGCTCGGCACCTCCTGGTTGCAGAACGTCACGTCCGCCGCGTCGAGCTGGGCGCGGATGCCGTCGAAGAAGGGCGCGTAGTCGTAACCGCCGTCGCGCTCCGCGTTCGCGTTCACCGAGTCGTGCGGCAGCATGTCTCCCATCGCGATGACCCGCAGCGGCTCCGGCTCCTCGGGCTCGACGGCCTCGGGCTCCTCGTCCTCCTCGGCCGGGGTGGGCGGCGCCTGCGTCGCGGTCGGGGCCGGATCCGGGTCTCCCCCGCCGCCCAGCAGCACCGCGGTCGCGACACCTGCGCCCGCGAGCACCAGGGCCGCGATCGCGATCGTGATGGCGAGTCGGGTCTTGCGCGGGAGTCGTCGGCCGGATTCGTCGCTCATGCGATTCAGCCTAGGCGCTCCGCTCCACGAGGAGGCCCGCCCGCGCCGCGAGGCGCCGCCGCCCGCGTCCGGTGGTTAGGCTGAGAGGCATGATCCGCACCCGCACCGCCGCAGCCGCCCTGCTGCTCTGCGCCGCCCTGCCGCTGCTCGCCGCGTGCGCGCCCGAGCCGGACCCCGCCCCCGCCGAGGAGACGCGCTCGCCGGAGCCGACGACCGAACCGGAGCCGAGCGCGGCCCCCGAGGAGCCGGAGGAGCCCGCGTTCGACCGCGAGGCCCGCTCGATCGACGACCCCGCCTCGATCTGGGTGGTCAGCAACAAGCAGCGCCCGCTCGCCCCCCTCGACTTCGCGCCCGACGACCTCTCGATGCCCGAGGGCGTCGAGAACGAGTTCTCGCAGCCCCTGCGCGAGCCCGCGGCGCGCGCCGTCGAGGCCCTCGTGGCGGCCGCCGCGGCGGACGGGCTGAACGTGCGCATCATCAGCGCCTACCGCGACTACGCCACCCAGGTCGCGCTCTACGACGGCTACGTGGCGCGCGACGGCCAGGAGGCCGCCGACACCTATTCGGCGCGACCCGGGCACTCCGAGCACCAGACCGGGCTGGCCGTCGACTTCGACGACCACGGCGCCTGCTACCTCGCGTCGTGCTTCGGCGAGACCCCCGCCGGGGTCTGGCTCGCCGAGCACGCGGCCGAGCACGGCTTCGTGATCCGCTACCCCGAGGGCAAGCAGGAGATCACGGGGTTCATGCCCGAGCCCTGGCACTTCCGGTACGTCGGCCCCGAGCTCGCGCAGGAGATGCGGGAGACCGGCACGACGACGCTCGAGGAGTTCTTCGGGCTCCCCGCGGCGCCCGGGTACACGGAGTAGGCTCATCGGGTGAGCAGCACCTCGGAACCCGGCCCCGTCATCCGCGTCAGCGCGGTCGTCATGCGCGACGAGCTGGGGCACGTGCTCAACGTGCGCAAGCGGGGCACCGCCTCGCTCATGCTGCCGGGCGGGAAGCACGAGGCGGGTGAGGACCCCCGCGACACCGCCGTGCGGGAGTTCGAGGAGGAGCTCGGGATCGCGCTCGACCGCGAGCGGCTCGACGCGCTGGGCGTGTTCCGCGCGGCGGCCGCCAACGAGCCGGGGCACACGGTGGAGGCATCGGTGTTCGAGCACCCCTTCGTCGCGGCGGCCGCGTCGGCGAGCGCACGGGCGGAGATCGAGCACCTCGAGTGGGTCGATCCCGCGGTGCCCCGCGCCGACATGGCGCCGCTGAACACCGAGCTCGTGTTCCCGGCGCTGCTCGCGGCGCGCTGAGGCCGGGCCGGATCGGCCGGTCCCCTCGACGAGCTCAGGGAGCGCGGCGCGGCCGGGGCTTCTTCGGCTTCGGCGCGGGGAGCGCCGCGGCGGTCCGGGCGATGAGATCCGTCAGCCAGTCGCGGTCCTCCCAGCGGTCGCCGCCGATGCGGAAGTAGAGCTTGGATCCCGGATAGGCCGGCGCCTCGTCGGGCTCGCCGAGGTAGGCCCGGCCGGCGTCGGTCGGTTTGACGAAGAGCTCGTCGTCGCACACGAAGGCGACCGGCTTGTCGTCGCAGTACAGGCAGTACTCGCCGAACATGCGGCGCGTGCGGATGTTCGGCAGCGCCGTCAGCTGGTCGGCGAGGAACTCCATCGTCTCGGCTCGGGTGCCCATGCCGCCAGCGTACTCCGCCCACCGGGATTCGCACGGGTGGTTCCGCCGAGTACGAGCCCACTGCTCCAAACCGCGCGCAGTATCCGCGCTGAACGGGCCGGTCTCGGCGAATCGGCTCGGTCTCGGCGAATCGGGAGGCGACCGCGATCGGGGGGACCGCGCGCCGCGCGGGCTAGAGCGCCGCGCCCCGCGGCACGTCGAGCCCGAGCAGCGCGTTCTCGACGACCTCCATGAGCGCCGGGTGGATCCAGTACTGCCCGCGCGCGGCCGTGTGCGCGTCGATGCCGAAGCTCATCGCCGTCACGATCGCCTGGATGAGGTTCGACGCCTGGTAGCCCATGGCGTGCGCGCCGAGGATCCGCCCGTCCCGCCGATCCGCCACCGCCTTGAACACCCCGATCGAGTCCTCCATCGCCCAGCCGTAGGCGGTGTCGCCGTAGCGCTGGGTCTTGACGGTGACGTGCTCGGCGCCGATCCGGTCGATGGCCTCCCGCTCCGTGAGCCCCACCTGAGCGAGCTCGGGATCGCTGAACACCGCCGAGGGCACGACCTCCTGCATCGAGCGGCGCAGCTCGCCGGGATGCTCGAGGTTGTGCGCCACCACGCGCGCCTCGTGGTTGGCGACGTGCTTCAGCTGGTGGGGCGAGGAGATGTCGCCCAGCGCGTAGAGGCCGGGGACCGGCTCGCCCCCGGAGAGCACGCGCTGGAAGCCGTCGACCGCGATGCGGCCGTCGGGGTGCAGGTCGAGCCCGGCCTCGGCGGCGCCCACCAGATCGGAGTTCGGGATCCGGCCCACGGCGACGAGCACGACGTCCGCGGCGATCCGCTCCCCGGCCGGTCCGCCGGTCACCGCGCCGGACGGCACCAGCTCGGCGAGGACGCCGTCCCCGGAGGCCTCGATGCCGCGCACCTCGTGCCCGAGCCGCACCTCCCAGCGCCGGGCGGCCTCGGCGGTGAAGCGCTCCGAGATCTCGGCGTCGAGGCCGCGCAGCAGGGCGTCGCCGCGCACCACCTGCACCACCTCGGAGCCGAGCCCCGAGAAGATGCCGGCGAACTCGCAGGCGATGTACCCGCCGCCGATGATGAGCACGCGCCGGGGCTGGGCGTCGAGCCGCATCACGGTGTCGGAGGTGTGCACCCGGGGCAGTCCGATGCCGGGGATGTCGGGGATCACGGGGCGCGATCCCGCCGCGATGACCAGTTGCTCGGCCTCCACGCGGGTGCCGTCCTGCGCGACGAACGACCGCGGCCCGCTCAGGCGCACCTCCTGCGAGACGAGGTCCACGTGGTCGAGCTCCTCGGCGCGGTAGCGCTCACCCGCGGCCGAGATCGCGTCGATGCGGCCGAAGATGCGGTCCCGGATCCCGGGCCAGTCGACGGCCTCGGTGTGCAGGACGACCCCGAGCCGCGCGGCCTCCTCGGTCGATCGCGCCAGCGCCGCCGGGCGCACGTACATCTTGGTGGGGATGCACCCGACGTTGAGGCACGTGCCCCCGAAGACGCCCCGCTCGGCGATCACCACCCGCCGGTCGTCCCAGAAGGGCGTCACGAGCGAGTTGCCCGAGCCCGAACCGATGATCGCGAGGTCGGCGGTGATGGTGCGCATGGGCCTCATCCTGTCAGACCAGGCCCTCCTCGGCGAGCCAGTCGCCCGCGATCCGCTCGGCGGCCAGCTCCTCGCCCACGCTTCGGGCGTTGAGCGCGACGAGATCCTCCGGGCTCATCGCGGCGCTGATCTCGTCGATGATCTCGGCGGCGCCCTCGTCGACCCGATCGCTCGCGAGCGGCACGACGTGGGAGGCCAGGAAGATACCCTTCGTGTCCTCGAGCGGGACGAGATCGTTCTCCGCGACGGTCGGGTCGGCGGTGTAGATGATCGCGAGCTGGATCGCGCCGTCGCGGAGGGCCTTCACGGTGAGCGGCCCGCCGCCGTCCTCGATGGGCGTGAACGAGACCCCCTCGATGCCGTAGACCTCGGCGAGACCCTCCGGCCCGTAGGGCCGGCTCTCCGCCTCGGAGTTCGACCCGAGCGTGAGCGGCTCGGTCACGTCGGCGAGGTCCTCGATGCTCCCGAGGTCCCAGGTCTCGGCGAACTCGCTGGTCACCATGTACGAGTCCTGGTCGGTCGCGGGCGACTGCGCGAGCACGCGCAGCCCGTCGGGGGTCGCCCGCTCCAGCTCGGCGTAGACGTCGTCCGCGAGCCTCGCCTCCGTCTCGGGATCCCAGAACTGCAGCAGGTTTCCGGTGTACTCGGGGAACAGGTCGATCGATCCCGCCTCGATCTCGGGCAGGTAGACCTCGCGCTGCCCGATGCGGAACTGGCGGTCGACATCGTAGCCGCCGGCCTCGAGGGCCTGCGCGTAGATCTCGGCGATGATCTCGTTGGAGTAGTAGTCCTGGGACCCGATGACGATCGTGTCGCCGGATCCCCCGCCCGGGGCGTCCGGAGCGTCCGGAGCGGCGAGGGGGTCGCTGCTCGCGCAGCTCGTGAGCAGCGCGGCGCTGAGCGCGAGCGCGCCCGCGGCGAGCGCGCCCGCGCGCAGGCGGGAGGCACGGGTGGCGGGGGTGGTGCGACGGAGCATGATCAGGGTTCCTCTCGGTCGGTGGTCTGGGGTCGGATGCGGCGGGACGGGCGGCTTCCCGGATGCGCGAAGCGCGCGGTGGCGGCGCGCTGGCACGCCGCGAGCAGCAGCTCGAGCAGCAGCGTCAGCGCGACGACCAGGAGGGCGCCGCCGAGCATCTGGGCGTAGTCGCGCGATTTGAGGCCCGCGAAGAGGTAGCGGCCGAGGCCGAGGTCGGCCGTGTAGGCCGCGAGCGTCGCCGTGGAGACGACCTGCAGGGTCGCCGCGCGCACCCCGCCGAGCATGACGGGGAGGGAGAGCGGCAGTTCGACGCGCATGACCACCTGCGCGGGGGTGAAGCCGACCGCCTGCGCCGCGGCGGGCACGGCGGGGTCGACGGCCTGGACGCCGGCGTAGGCGCCCGCGAGGAGCGACGGGATCGCGAGCACGACGAGCGCGAGCAGCGGCGCCGCGAGTCCGATGCCGAGGGCGAGCCCGAAGAGCGTCAGGAGGCCGAGGGTGGGCAGGGCCCGGGCGGCCCCCGTGAGACCGCCGACGAGGCCCGCCCCGCGGCGGGTGTGCCCGACGAGCACTCCGGCGGGCAGGGCGACGGCGGCGGCGAGCACCAGCGCGAGCGCGGTCACGCCGAGGTGCTGGGCCGTACGGCTGGGGATCCCGCCCGGCCCCGACCAGTTCGCGGCGTCGGCGAGCCAGGCCAGCGCCTCTCCGAAGAGGTTCACGAGGCCGCCTCCCGCGCCGGGACCGCGGCACCCGCCGGTCTCGGAGCCGGCCCGGCTGCCCGCCTCCGCGAGCGCCGCGGTCGCCGCGCCGTCCGGTTCCAGGGCGCGAGGGCTCGGCCGATCCCGAGCACCACCGCGTCGAGCAGCAGGGCCAGCACGACCGTCGCGAGCACGCCGGTCCACACCTCGGCGGCGATGCCCCGCTGGAAGCCGTCGGTCAGCAGCGTGCCCAGGCTCGGCACCCCGATGAGCGCGCCGAGCGTCACGAGGCTGATGGTCGAGACCGTCACGACCCGCACGCCCGACACGAGGACGGGCACCGCGAGCGGCAGGTCGACCCTCCAGAAGAGGCCCCACCGCGAGTAGCCGGTCGCCACGGCGGCGTCGCGCACGCGCCGGTCGACCGAGGAGAAGGCGTCGCAGGCGGTGCGCACGAGCAGGGCCACCCCGTAGACGGTGAGCGCCGCGACCATCGTCTGCCACGACCGCAGCGCGGTGCCGAGGATCGCGGGGATGATGATCAGGAGCGGCAGTGCAGGGATCGCGTAGGCGAGCGTGGCCGCGGAGAGCAGCGGGCCGCCGAGCCGGGGCCGCCGGAACGCGAGGCGCCCCAGGGGCACCGCGATGAGCACGCTGATGAGGATCGCCGGCACGCTCAGGAGCAGGTGGTCGAGCGCGAGGCCCGCCACCGTGTCCCAGTTGGCGATCAGCCAGTTCACGGTTCCAGCACCCCTACCGGCCGGCCGGCGCCGTCGAGCGCGATGCTGCGCCCGTCCACCTCGACCGCGCGCAGGCGGCGCTCGGCTCGATCCGCGCCGACGAAGTCGCGCACGAAGTCGTTCGCGGGGCGGGCGAGGATGTCGGCGGGGGCGCCGCGCTGCGCGATCCTGCCGCCGGCCTCGAGCACCACGACCTCGTCGCCGAGCAGGAACGCCTCCTCGATGTCGTGGGTGACGAAGACGATGGTCTTGCCGAGATCGGACTGCAGCTGCAGCAGCTCCCGCTGCAGCTCGCGGCGCACGATAGGATCGACGGCGCCGAACGGCTCGTGCATCAGGAGGATGTTCGGATCGGCGGCGGGCGCCCGCGCCACGCCGACGCGCTGCTGCTGGCCGCCCGAGAGCTGCCCCGGGTAGCGGCGGCCGAGGGCCGGATCGAGGCCGACGCGCTCGAGCAGACCGGCGGCGGCGGCGCGCGCCGCGCGCTTGGGCGTGCCGGTGAGGATCGGCACCGCGGCCACGTTGTCGATCACCGTGCGATGCGGCAGGAGCCCTCCGTGCTGCATGACGTAGCCGATCGATCGGCGCAGCTCGACCGGGTCGCGCTCGCGCACGTCGCGGCCGTCGATGAGCACCCGCCCGGACGTCGGATCGACCATCCGGTTCACCATCCGCAGCAGGGTGGTCTTGCCCGATCCCGACGACCCCACCAGCACCACCGTGCGGTGGGAGGGGACGACGCACGAGAACTCCGCGACCGCGGTCGCGCTCCCGGGGTACTCCTTCGACACCTGCTCGAACTCGATCATGCCGGCGCCCTCCCTCCGGTCGGCCCGCACCAGTGCTCCTTGCACCACCCTAACGAGGCCCGGAGCGCCGTGGGGAAGGGCTTGTCCGCTCAGAGCGGCATGGTGTAGGGCGAATATGTGGCGACGTTCAGAGGGGCTGGCGTAAACTAGAGCTTTGAACTGGCGGAAGAGGGACGGCGAAGTCCGTCCCTCTTCTTGCGTGTCCGCCGCCGTGCGCGGCGGCGGAACTGATCGAAACGGACCCGCATGAACCCCTCCCTCCCGATGCGCCCTCGGCTGTCCGAGGCCGAATCAGCGAGCGATCACGGCGTCGGCGTCGGCACGGCGCACGCGAAGGCCATCCTCTTCGGCGAGCACGCCGTCGTCTACGGGGCGCCGGCCATCGCGGTGCCGCTGCACCAGCTCGAGGTCGAGACCGTCGTCCGTTCGACGCCGGGCTCCGAGCTGCGCATCGAGAGCGAGCTCTTCGCCGGTACGGCCTCGTCGGCCCCGGACGTGCTGCGCCCCGTCATCACCGCGGTGCGAGCAGCGCTCGCGGGCGTCGGCGCCGCCGGCGAGCAGGTGCAGCTGCGCGTGCGCAGCGCGATCCCCCACGGTCGCGGCCTCGGTTCGAGCGCGGCCGTCGCCGCCGCGATCGCGCGAGCCGCCGCAGACCTGGCCGGCGCCGAGCTGGGCGCGGACGAGTTCCACGAGATCGTGCAGCGGGCCGAGCGCGTGGCGCACGGCAACCCGAGCGGCATCGACGCGCGCGCCGTCGCGGCGGCCGGGCCGATCCGCTTCCACGGTGGGCGCGTGCGGGCCACGGGTGTGGGCGCGCCGCTCACCTTCGTGCTCGCCGACTCGGGTGTGCCCGGATCGACGGCCGAGGCGGTGGCCGGGGTGCGCGAGCGCCGTGCCGCCGACCCGGTGCGCATGGAGCGGGCTATCTCGCAGCTCGCCGACATCGCGGAGGGCTCGGTGCTCGATCTCGAGCTGGGAGACCGGTCGGCGCTGGGCTCGCGCATGCTCGAGGCCCACGAGCTGCTCGGGCGCATCGGCGTGAGCACCGTGAAGCTCGACGCGCTGGTCGACGCCGCGCACGCGGCGGGCGCCCACGGCGCCAAGCTCACCGGCGGCGGCCTGGGCGGCTGCGTGCTCGCGCTCGCCGAGTCCGAGGATCAGGCCGAGCACATCGCGCTCGCGCTGCGCGCCGCGGGCGCCCCCCGCACCTGGACGACCACGGTGGCCGCCGCATGACCGCCGCGAGCGCGGTCCCCGCGCGCCCCTCGGCCACCGCCCGGGCCTTCCCGAACATCGCCCTCGTGAAGTACTGGGGCAAGCGGGACGAGGCGCTCATGCTGCCCGCCGCCGGCAGCCTCTCACTGACCCTCGACGCCTACGCCACCACCACCTCGGTGACGCTCGACGACGGCACCGCCGAGGACCGCTTCGAGCTGAACGGCGAGCCCCAGTGCGGCGACCGGCTGCGCCGCGTCACCCGCTTCCTCGACCTCGTGCGCGAGCGCGCGGGGTCGAGCGCTCACGCGATCGTGCGCTCGCGCAACGAGGCGCCGACGGGTGCGGGCCTCGCCTCCTCCGCCTCGGGCTTCGCCGCGCTCGCGACCGCGGCCTCCGCGGCGTACGGGCTCCCGCTCGATCCGGCCTCCCTCAGCAGGCTGGCGCGCCGCGGCTCGGGATCGGCCGCGCGCTCGATCATCCCCGGAGTCTCGGTCTGGCACGCGGGCGACGGCGACGAGACCTCCTTCGCGGAGCCGGTCGCGGCGCCCGAGCTGCGCATGGTGATCGTGACGGTCGACGAGCGCCAGAAGGCGATCTCGAGCCGCGAGGCGATGCGGCTCACCGCACTCACCTCGCCGTTCTACGCGGGCTGGGTGTCGAGCACCGAGCAGAGCCTCGAGGCGATGCTCGAGGCCTGCCGCGACGGCGATTTCACGCGCATCGGGCGCATCACCGAATCGCACGCCCTGCGGATGCACGCGGTCATCCAGTCGGCCGATCCGCCCGTGCGCTACCTGTCGCCCACGAGCATCGCGGTGTTCGACGCCGTGGCGGCGCTGCGGGATCGCGGCGTCGAGGCGTACGCGACGGCCGACGCCGGTCCCAATGTCTGCGTCGTCGTGCGGCCCGACGAGGCCGGCGCGGTCGCCGACGCGCTGCGGGAGTTCGGCCGCGTACGCGTGGTCGGGCCCGGCGCGGGCGCGGAGCTGATCGACGCCGATCCGGATCTCGCCGCCCCGCGCGACGGCTCCGCCGACGGGGCGCCTCCCGCGACCGGAGCCGGCGCATGATCGAGACCCGCGCCCCCGGCAAGCTCTACATCGCCGGCGAGTACGCGGTGGTCGAACCCGGCGAGCCGGCCGTGCTCGTCGCCGTCGACCGCTACCTCTCCGTGCGCCTGACGGAGGCGAGCGGCGAGGGCCGCGTGCGATCGAGCGCCTACGAGCGCTCCCCGCTCGTGTGGGTGCGGGACCGCGACAGCGGGCGCATCGTGCCGACGCACGAGCCGAGCGACTACGTCTTCTCGGCGATCGCGGCCGTCGAGCAGCTGCGCGCCGAGCGCCGGCTGCGCCCGCGGTACTTCGACCTCGACATCGGCAGCGAGCTCGACGACGAGAGCGGCCGCAAGTTCGGGCTCGGCTCCTCGGCGGCCGTCACCGTGGCCGTGATCGCGGCCCTCGACGAGTTCTACGGCTTCGGCCTCGGCCTGGTCGACCGCTGCAGGCTCGCGCTCCTCGCCACCGTCGAGGTGGCCCCGCGGGCCTCGGGCGGCGACCTGGCGGCGAGCACCTTCGGCGGCTGGATCCGCTACACCTCGCCGGATCGCGAGACGCTGCGCGCGCACCGCGGCCGGCACGGGATCACGGCGACGCTCGAGTCCGAAGAGGCCTGGCGCGGCTTCGGCGTGACCCGCCTGCCGGAGCCCGAAGGGCTGCAGCTGCTGGTCGGCTGGACGGGCTCGCCCGCATCCACCGAGCTGCTCGTCGCGGAGGTCGGCCGCACGGCGCGCGTCGCCTCCGAGGGCCGTGCGGACGAGGGCGCCTCCTTCGTCGAGCGCAGCCGCGCCCGCGTGGATGCGCTGGTGCACGGCCTCGCGCGGGATCGCACGGGGGCGCTCGACGCGGTTCGCGGCGCCCGCGGGCTGCTGCAGGAGCTCGGCGCGTCGTCGGGCATCCGGATCGAGACCGAGCAGCTGCGCGCCCTCTGCGAAATCGCCGAGCGGCACGGCGCCGCGGCGAAGCCGTCCGGAGCCGGCGGCGGAGACTGCGGGATCGTGCTCGCCCCCGCCGATCTCGACCCGAGCGGTATCCTGCGTGAGTGGGAAGCGCACGGCATTCTGAGGCTGCCCCTCTCGGTGCACCCGGTGGAGGGCGACGCCGAGAACCGGAAGCACCGGCGAGGAGGCACCGATGAGCTCTGAGCGCGCGTCGCGCAAGGACGACCACGTGCGCCTCGCCCGCGAGCAGCGCGGCGATGCGCCCGGGCGCAACGAGTTCGACGACCTCGAATTCGTGCACCACGCCCTCGCCGGGGTCGACGCGAGCCGCGTCGACCCCTCGGTGCGGGTCGGCGAGTGGCACTGGGCCACCCCCTTCTACGCGAACGGCATGACCGGCGGCACCGAGTGGACCACCCGGATCAATCGCGAACTGGCGATCGCCGCCCGCGAGACCGGCATGCCCATGGCGTGCGGCTCGGTGTCGGTGGCGCTGGACCACCCCGAGGCGGCGCAGGGCTTCGCGGTGATCCGCGAGGAGAACCCGACCGGCTTCGTGATGGCGAACCTGGGCGTCGGACGCAGCGCCGACGACGCGGTGCGCGCCGTCGAGCTGCTGCACGCCGACGCGCTGCAGCTGCACCTCAACGCCGTGCAGGAGACCGCGATGCCCGAGGGCACGCGCGACTTCTCGAGCTGGGAGCGCTCCGTCGAGCGCGTCATCGCGGCGTCGCCGGTGCCCGTCATCGTGAAGGAGGTGGGCTTCGGCCTCAGCCGCCGCACACTGCAGCGCCTCGCCGAGCTCGGAGCACGCGTCGCCGACGTGAGCGGCACCGGCGGCACCGACTTCCTGCGCATCGAGAACGCGCGGCACGACGCCGACTCCCGGCGCGACGGCGACGACTTCTCGATGCTCTCGGGCTTCGGCCAGTCCGCCCTCGCCTGCCTGCTCGATGCGCCCGCGGACGGCCCGGCGCTGCTGGCGTCCGGCGGCGTGCGCAACCCCTTCGACGTGGTGAAGGCCCTCGCCGCCGGCGCCGGCGCCGTGGGCGTGGCCGGCAGCTTCCTCGAGGCCGTGCTCGACGGCGGCGCCGAGACCCTCGTGCCGCTGATCGAGCGCTGGATCGCGCAGACCACGGCGATCCTCGCGCTGCTGGGCGCGGCCTCGCCGGCCGAGCTCGCCGCCACCGACCTGCTCGTGCGCGGCCGTCTGGCCGAGTTCTGCCGGCTGCGCGGCATCGACACGGCCGCGCTCGCCGCGCGATCCGGACCCTGACGCCGCAGGATCCCGGGCACCCCGACGCCCTCCCCGAGCCCCGCAGCCCCTTCCAGAAGAGAGACGCCGTGAACGATTCCGACACCATCGTCACCGAGATCCCGACCCGCTGGGTCGGCCCGCTGCGCGTCAGCGGCGACGCGATCACGACCGATGCGCCGCACAGCGAGATCGCCGTGCCCCTCGCCACCTACGAGACCCCGCTCTGGCCGTCGGTGGGGCGCGGCGCCAGCATCTCCCGCGAGATCCCGGGCGGCATCCGCACCGTCGTCATCGGCGAGCGCATGACCCGCTCCGTGCTCTTCGTCGCCGACGGCGCCGTCGCCGCGGACGCCGGCGCCCGCATCATCCAGCAGCGCCTGAGCGAGCTGCAGGAGGTCGTCGCGGCGGGCAGCCGCCACGCGCAGCTGCTCGAGGCGCACCCCGAGGTCGTGGGCAACCTGCTCTTCGTGCGCTTCGCCTTCCTCACGGGCGACGCATCGGGGCACAACATGGTCACGGGCGCCTCCGACGCCCTCATGCAGCGCATCCTGTCGTGGGGCCTCGGGCTCGACTACGGCTCCATCTCGGGCAACTTCTGCTCCGACAAGAAGGCCACCGCGGTCAACGGGATCCTCGGCCGCGGCCGCAACGTCGTCGCCGAGATCCTCCTCCCCCACGAGGTGGTCGAGCGCCGGCTGCGCACCACCGCCCGCCGGATCGCCGACCTCTCGGTGCGCAAGAACCTCGTGGGCAGCACGATCGCCGGCGCGATCCGCTCGGCCAACGCGCACTACGCCAACATGCTGCTGGCCTTCTACCTGGCCACCGGCCAGGACGCGGCCAACATCGTCGAGGGTTCGCAGGGCATCACCTACGCCGAGGAGCGCGAGGAGGGCCTGTACTTCTCGTGCACGCTGCCGCACCTCATCGTCGGCACCGTCGGCAACGGCAAGCACCTCGCGCACGTGAACGCCAACCTCGAACGGCTCGGCTGCCGCGACGAGCGCGAGCCGGGCGCGAACGCCCGCCGCCTGGCCGCCCTCATGGCCGCCACCGTGCTCTGCGGGGAGCTCTCGCTCCTCGCGGCCCAGACCAACCCCGGTGAGCTCATGGCAGCGCACCTGCTCATGGAGCGGAAGGAGAAGCCGAGCGCATGACCTCGATCGGCATTCACGATCTCGAACTCGCGACCGCGCACCACGTGGTCGACCTCACCCGGCTCGCCGAGTCCAACGGCACCGATCCGGCCAAGTACCACCTCGGTCTCGGTCAGGATCAGATGAGCTTCCCCGCGCCCGACGAGGACATCATCACGATGGGGGCCTCCGCGGCGCTGCCGATCCTCGAGCGCAACGGCGTCGAGGGCATCCGCACGATCCTGTTCGCCACCGAGTCGGGCGTGGACCAGTCGAAGGCCGCGGGCGTCTCGGTGCACCGCCTGCTCGGTCTGCCGAAGCAGGTGCGCGTCACCGAGTTCAAGCAGGCCTGCTACGGCGGCACCGCGGCGCTCCAGGCCGCGATCGGCATCGTCAGCCGCTTCCCCGACGAGCGGGTGCTCGTCATCGCGAGCGACGTGGCGCGCTACGAGCTCGACTCCCCCGGCGAGCCGACGCAGGGCGCCGGTGCCGTGGCCATGCTCGTGAGCGCCGATCCCGCGCTCATGGAGATCGAGCCGGCGGCCGGTCTCTACACCGACGACGTCGACGACTTCTGGCGCCCCAACGACTCGTCGACCGCGGTGGTCGACGGCGCGCTGTCGGTCTCCGCCTACCTCGACGCGCTCACCGGATCCTGGGACGACCTGCTGTCGCGGGGCGGCCCCGGCATCGACGAGGTCGACCGGATCCTCTACCACCAGCCCTTCACCAAGATGGCGAAGAAGGGGCAGCAGCGCCTCGCCGAGCACACCGGCGCCGGCCTGAGCGCCGCGCTCACCGAGGCCGAGCAGGCCGCGGCCGGCGAGGCCCGGGACACCGGCCTCTTCACGGGGTCGATCTACAACCGGCGCCTCGGCAACAGCTACACCGCCTCGCTGTACGCCGCGCTCGCCGCGCTGCTCGACCACGACGCCGACCTCGCCGGCCGTCGCGTCGGCATGTTCAGCTACGGCTCGGGCAGCGTGAGCGAGTTCCTCACGGGGGTCGTGCAGCCGGGCTACGAGACGCGGGGAGGCGCCGCACGGGTGAGGGCCGCGCTCGACGCCCGCGCGCCGCTCGAGGTACCCGAGTACCGCGAGCTGCACGCCCGCGCCTATCCCAGCGCCCAGGACGTCGAGACCCCGCGCGTCACCCGCGCGCCCTTCCGCTTCGCCGGCCTGCGCGGGCAGGCACGCCAGTACGAGCGCACCGCGGGTTGAGGGACCGGAGCGGCCGCCCTCAGCGCGCTTCGACGGCCCGATCCGATTCCCGCTGCGCCCGCTCCGCGAGGCGCTTCGCCCACGACCGGGTGTCGTGGAGGCCGTGCTCGTCGAGGTAGGCGCGGATCACCGCCTGGGCGGAGCGGACTCGCGACTCGCGTCCCATGCTGGCCTGCATGGTTCCCACGTTCGGGGTGGGGGCGCCGTCGACTCGTTCGAGCGCCTCCCGGATGATGTCCTCACCCGCGCCCGCGCCCATCGCGCGCTGCATCGCGCCGAGCGTCGGACGGCCCTGTTCCTGCTGCTGTGTGCTCTGCATCGGAGCTTCCTATCTGGTCGTGTTCCGGGGGCCGGGAGGGCGGCGTCGATGTGACCGCCGCCCTCCCGGTCGATACTGGGAGGTGGTGCTCGGGCTACCGGGACGCGCCGACGGGGTCGGCGGCCTCGGCGGGCTCATCCGCGGGCGCCCCGGTGCCGGTGAGGGCGGCGCGCAGCGCGCCGCCGAGACCGGCGTCGACGCTGGTCCAGTACCGGATCGCCCGCTCGCGGATCTCCGCGCTCCGCACGGCCCCGACGGCGCCGGTGATCGTCGCCAGGAAGCGCGCCTTCGCCGCGTCGTCGAAGACCTCCCGGTACAGGGTTCCGGCCTGCCCGAAGTCGTCGTCCTCGGCGTGCAGGGCGACCGCCGAGCGGATCAGCTCGCCGTCCGACTCCCAGGATCCGGAGCCCGCGAGCTGCGCGTCGGCGACGGGGCCGCCCGTCGAGTTCGGCGCGTACACCGGCGCGTCGGCCGGCTTGAAGCCGTGTCGCGCAGCGCCGTCCTGCGAGTAGTTGTGCACCGGCGCCACGGGTGCGTTGACGGGCAGCTCGTTGTAGTTGGTGCCGACCCGGTAGCGCTGGGCGTCGGGGTAGGAGAACACGCGGGCCTGCAGCATCTTGTCGGGGCTGATGTCGATGCCGGGCACCGTGTTCGCAGGGGAGAACGCGGCCTGCTCGATCTGCGCGAAGAAGTTCTCCGGGTTGCGGTTCAGCGTGTGCACGCCCACCTCGATCAGCGGGTAGTCGGCGTGCGGCCACACCTTGGTGAGGTCGAAGGGGTTGAAGCGATAGGTCTTCGCGTCCTCGTACGGCATGACCTGCACGGAGAGCCGCCACGCCGGGAAGTCGCCCCGCTCGATCGCCTCGTAGAGGTCGCGGCGGTAGGAGTCGGCGTCGGCGCCGGCGAGCGCCTCGGCCTCCTCGCCGCTCAGCTCCTCGTTGCCCTGCAGCGCGTCGAAGTGGTACTTCACCCAGAAGCGCTCGCCCGCGGCGTTGATCCACTGGTAGGTGTGGGATCCGAATCCGGGCATGTGCCGCCACGAGCGCGGCAGGCCGCGGTGGCCCATGAGGTAGGTGACCTGGTGGGCCGACTCGGGCGAGAGGGTCCAGAAGTCCCACTGCATGTCGGCGTCGCGCAGGCCCGAGCCCGGGAGCCGCTTCTGCGAGTGGATGAAGTCGGGGAACTTGATGCCGTCGCGGATGAAGAACACCGGGGTGTTGTTGCCCACGATGTCGTAGTTGCCCTCGCTCGTGTAGAACTTCACCGAGAAGCCCCGGACGTCGCGCCAGGTGTCGGGCGACCCCATCTCGCCGGCGACCGAGGAGAAGCGCTGCAGTGTGCCGGTGACGGCGCCGGGCTGGAAGACGGCCGCCCGCGTGTAGGCGGAGACGTCGCCCGTGACCACGAACTCGCCGAACGCTCCCCCGCCCTTCGCGTGCACGATGCGCTCGGGGATGCGCTCGCGGTTGAACTGGGCGAGCTTCTCCACGAGATAGCGGTCGTGGAGGGCGATGGATCCATCGCGGCCGGCGCTCAGGGAGTGCGCGTCGCTCGCGACCGGCGTTCCCGTCTGGGTGGTGGTGGGTGAGGTGGACATGGGTCTCCTTCGAGGTTTTCAGGCATGGCGAAGCAGCGCCCCGCGCGGGGCGAGAGCGGCGTCGACTACGCGGCCGGGGCCTTCTGACAGTCGGGGCAGAGCCCCCAGAAGGTGACCTCGGCGGTCTGAATGGTGAATCCCGTCGTGGAGGACGGGTCGAGGCACGGCGCATGCCCGACAACGCAGTCGACGTCGGCCAGCGCTCCGCAGCGGGAGCAGACGACGTGGTGGTGGTTGTCTCCGATGCGCCGCTCGTAGAGCGCTGCGGATCCGGCCGGCTCGATCCGGCGGATGAGACCCGCCGCCGTCAGATCCGCGAGGATGTTGTGCACCGACTGGATCGAGGTCGTCGGCAGCTCGCGAGCGACCACCTGGAACACCTGCTCGGCGTCCGAGTGGGGCATGGAGGCCAGGGCTTCGAGCACGGCCACCCGGCCCGCGGTCGCCCGCAGCCCGGCTGCGCGCAGCGTCGTGTCGATTCCGGCTTCCATGCTTCCACCATAGCGCTTGTTTTTAATTATTCAAAATACTATTTTGAGTTGTTCACCAGAATGTGCGGCTTCCCGCGCGAACGCAGCCCGCCATTCGGCGTGTCGTCCCACCATTCCGCGCGCCCCGGTCATTCCGCGCCCCTGTCATTCTGCGCGCAGAATGACAGGGGCGCAGGACGACCCGGGGGAAACACCGGGGGCAAACACAGCGCAGGGCTACGAGCGCACTCCCCCGAGACACCGGGTCCCCCGTTAGGCTCGAGGCGTGAACGCCGCACCCGCCGCACCCGCCCGGCCCGGGCCCGTCTTCACGATCGGGCGCGCGGTGCTGCGACCCCTGCTGAGGCTGCGATTCCGGCCCCGGATCACGGGCCGCGAGCACATCCCGGCGACGGGGCCGGTGCTGCTCGTCAGCAACCACCTCTCGGGACTCGACACGATCCTCATCCCATCCTTCTCACCGCGCAAGGTGCAGTTCCTCGCGAAGGCCTCGCTGTTCCGCACGCGGATCGGGGGCTGGTTCTTCCGGCAGATCGGAGCGATCCCCGTGCACCGCGAGGCCTCCTCGGCGGCACAGGCCGCCCTCGACGCGGGCCGGGAGGTGCTCGCGGCCGGCAATGTGTTCGCGGTGTTCCCCGAGGGCAGCCGCTCCCGGGACGGCCGCCTCTACCGCGGGCGGAGCGGCGCTGCCTGGATGGCGCTCGAGACGGGTGCCGCCGTGGTGCCCGTGGGGCTCATCGGCACGAACCGCAAGCTGCCCGACCCGTCGACCGGGCGGCCCGATCGGGTCCAGCTGCGCTTCGGCGCGCCGATCCCCCTCGACGACCTCGCCGGAATGCCCGGCGGCCGGGCACGACGCGAGGCCACGGCGCGCATCATGGCCGCGATCCACGCGCTCACGGGTCAGGAGCTCGCCGACGAGTACGCCGCCGGCACCGGCGACTGATCCCGTCCCCCGCGCGCGCACCGCCCGTCTCTTCCCGGTGCCCCGTCCTCGCCCCCTCGAGACGGCCCGGGCGGCCGCTCCGCCCTGCACTCCCGGGGCGCCGCCTCGACCACGCGCGCCGAGCGCGGGGCGGACGCGCTCGGCTGCGAGGCGGACGCGGGATGCGCCGGCAGCGGCGCAGCGTGCACAATGGGGAGCATGGACGCCGACGTCATCATCGTGGGTGCCGGGCTCTCCGGGCTCGCCGCCGCACGCGAAACCCACCGCGCCGGGCTGCGCACCGTCATCGTCGACCAGGAGGGCCCGCAGGATCTCGGCGGCCAGGCCTGGTGGTCGTTCGGCGGGCTCTTCCTCGTCGACTCCCCCGAGCAGCGCCGCCTGGGCGTGCGCGACTCCTTCGATCTCGCCTGGCAGGACTGGCGCGGCAGCGCGCGCTGGGACCGCCTCGACAGAGAGCACCCGGATGACGGCTGGGCGGAGCGCTGGGGCCGCGCCTACGTCGAGTTCGCCGCCGAGGAGAAGCGGGCGTGGATCCGCGAGGCCGGCATCGAGCTCACGCCGGTGGTCGGCTGGGCCGAGCGCGGCGACCTGACCGCCGACGGGCACGGCAATTCGGTGCCGCGGTTCCACGTGCCCTGGGGCACCGGCACCGGGGTCGTCGACCCGTTCATCGCCGCCGCGCAGGGCGCCGTGGACGACGGGCGCACGCGGATCCTGCACCGCCACCGCTGCGACGGGATCGTGGTCGAGGACGGACGCGTCGTCGGAGTGCGCGGCAGCATCCTCGCGGACGACGCGAACGCGCGCGGCGCCGTCTCCTCGCGGGAGGTCTCGGGCGACTTCGAACTGCGCGCGGGGGCCGTGATCGTGGCGAGCGGCGGCATCGGCGGCGACCACGACCTGGTGCGCCGGTTCTGGCCGGACCGGCTCGGCACCCCGCCGCGGCGGATGGTGACGGGGGTGCCGGCCTACGTCGACGGTCGCATGCTCGGGATCGCGGAGACCGCGGGAGCACGGCTTGTCAACCGAGACCGCATGTGGCACTACACGGAGGGCGTGCGCAACTGGAACCCGGTGTGGCCGGGGCACGCGATCCGGATCCTGCCCGGCCCCTCCCCGCTCTGGCTCGACGCGCTCGGCCGCCGGCTGCCCCCGCCCGGACTGCCCGGGCACGACACGCTCTCGACCCTGCGGATGCTGCGCACGCGCGAGGGGCTCGCGGAGCACGACCACTCCTGGTTCATCGTGACGAGCCGCATCGCCGCCAAGGAGTTCGCGCTCTCCGGATCCGAGCAGAATCCCGACGTCACCGGCCGCGATCGGAAGCTGCTGCTCAAGACCCGGCTGGGGCGCGGTGCGCCCGGCCCCGTGCAGGCGTTCATCGACCGCGGCGCCGACTTCGTCGTGGCCGACGGCGTGCCGGATCTCGTGGGGCGGATGAACGGCCTCACCGACGAGCCCCTACTGGACGCCGGCGAGGTGGAACGCGTGATCCGGGATCGCGACGCCGAGATCCGCAACCCGTTCTCGAAGGACGCCCAGGTGATGAGCATCCGCAACTCGCGTCGCTACCTCGGCGACCGCCTCACGCGCACCACCGCCCTGCACCGGCTGCTCGACCCCGCCGCGGGTCCGCTCATCGCGGTGCAGCTGCACGTGCTCACCCGCAAGACCCTGGGCGGCATCCAGACCGATCTCGGCTCGCGGGCGCTCGGCGCGGACGGCGATCCGATCCCCGGTCTCTACGCGGTGGGCGAGGCCGCCGGCTTCGGCGGAGGCGGCGCGCACGGCTACAACGCGCTCGAGGGCACGTTCCTGGGCGGCTGCCTGTTCTCGGGGCGGGCCGCGGGCCGCGCGGTCGCGGAGGACATCGGCGGATAGCCGCGGCCCGCCGCATCGGCTCCGTCTATCGAGTGCGAGATCCCGATTTCTGTCGCTCTGCGGCTCCGGCGACGGCGGGAATCGGGATCTCGGTGCTTGCGGGCCGCTCGGGCCGCTCCCTCACTCCGGCAGCACGTCGTAGACGAGGCGCGCGAACTGGCCCACCGCGCGTGCGGAGACCAGCCTCAGGCGATCCGGGCCGACACGGCGCGGGAAGAGCGGGGCGCCCGCTGTGAGCGCCGCCGGCGCGACGGAGAGCTCGATGCGGTCGAGCGCGCCCGCCTCGAAGAACTGCCCCGCGAGGTCGCCGCCGCCGACCACCCAGATGTCGCCGCCGCCGGCCGCGGCCCGGATCTCGGGCAGCACACGCGCGACATCACCCGAGACGAGGCGCACGTCGGCCCCCTCCGGCACGGGCACCCGGCGCGAGGTGAAGACGTAGGTGGGCTTGTCGCCGTACAGCTCGCGCCAGCGTTCGGGCCGCTCGAGGAGGTTCTCGTACCGCAGCACCCACTCGTAGGTCGAGGACCCCTCGACCAGCACGGCGGCGTCGGCCGGGTAGAGGCCGTCGGCCGGCGCGTCGCCGTTCTCGACCGCGAACAGCCAGTCGAGGGAGTGCTGCTCGTCGGCCAGGAAGCCGTTGATCGTGGTGGCGGTGTCGAAGATGATGCGTCCCATGGCGGCGACGCTACTCCGCACCTCTGACAATCTCTCTCCCATGAGAGATTGCCTGCCGTTCCGCGCAGCCACAGGATTCCGGACCTGGATCCTGCGACTCGTACGCTCGCGCAGGATGACCGGGAACGTGGATCCTGCGACTCGTGGACTCGCTCGGGATGACGAGAGTGGAAGCGGCCCCTCTCTGGAACGGTGGCACCACCGCGACATGCGCGGGATGCCGACGCGGTCCGCTTCACCATCCCGCGCGCAGGCGACCGCCTCGGGCGCGCCTCCGAGTTCCGAGGCCGGCCACCCGACATCCGCGCGTCAGTACATGTCACCAAACCGGAGGAATGGCAGCAACTACTGGCGCGCGTAGGTGGAGGGACGAGGGGTGGACCGGCATTGCCCACGCGCACGCCGAGCGGTCGACACCGGGTATCCCGGAGGATGACAGGGGCAGGGCCGCCCTCACGCGCCCCGGCTGCGCGCCAGGCGGTCGAGGCTCCACTCGTAGCGCTCCAGCCAGACGAAGGCGTGCATCCAGGTCTCGACGAGGTGCACGGCCGGGTGGGCCCGGATCATCCGGACGATCTCGGTGTAGTCGGCCAGCGACCGGGCGGCGATGGTGGCGATGAGCCCGTAGCGACCCAGCGTGCGCGCGGCGAACTCGATGGTGGGGATCCCGAGCAGCAGCTCCTCGGCCGAGGCCGCCCCCTCGGCGTCTCCTCTCAGCACGATCCCGACGCCCGAGAGCACGGAGCTCGTCGCGCTGCGGCGGCTGCGCACCGCGCCGATGCGCATGACGCCCGACTCGAGCAGCCGCAGCACGCGCGCGCGGCACGCCGACGCGGACCGGCCGGTGCGCCGCGCGAGCTCGCCGAAGGTGAGACGACCGTCGATCTGCAGTTCCGCCATCAGGGCGATGTCGAAGTCGTCGAAGAACAGGTCGCTGAGCTCCGGATCCTCGCCCAGCCGCAATCTGCGCAGCACCCGGTCGTAGAGCGAGAACTGCATCTCGACGACCCCCTCGATCGCCTGGATCGCCCGCACGGAGCGCCCCACGTCCTCGCGGTCCGCCGCCCAGACCTCGACCACCGCCTGCGACTGACCGCTGATCTCGGACAGGAACACGACGTTGGTGAACTCGCTCAACCGCTCGAAGACCGGCGACGTCGGCCCGCTGATGCGCAGTTGCAGGTTGGCCTGGATCGGAAGCCCCACCGCGCGCGGGTGCACCGCGGCGAGGATCCGGATCTCCCCCGACTCGAGCAGCTCGCGCACGCGCTGCGCGACGAGGGTGCGGTGCACGCCGAGCTCCGCCGCGAGCGCCGAGAACTGCGCCCGGCCGTCGAGCTGCAGGGCGCGGATGAGGTCCTCGTCGAAATCGTCCATGCTCAGAATCATGCCAGAATGCGCGCGTCGGCGAGCGACAGAACATCTTCGAGATGATGCCGATCAGCGCTTCTGGTGGCGAAAATGGCGTCAACAGCCGACATAAACGCCGAGACCCGCGATTCAACGCATTTTCTGCTTCTCATGAGAGCGCAACTGTGCGTACCCTCGTATCGATTCGAGACGAAGGAGTTCCCCCGTGCGCAAGCTCGCGTTCACCCAGGCCCCCGCCCTGACCGCGCCGAAGATCGTCACCGCCGCGCGTATCCACGCCCTCGACGAATCGGAGAGCGCCCCCGAGGCGTTCCTCGTGATCGGGGACCGCATCAGGCACGTGGGCGCCATCGACGCGTGCCGCACCGCCGCCGCCGAGGTGAGCGCGCTCGCGCCCGAGATCGTCGATCTCGGCGACGCCGTCGTCGTCCCCGGCTTCATCGACGCGCACGCGCACCCGCTCATGCTGGGCCAGATGATGAGCTGGGTCGACTGCGGCCCGGACCGGGCCGGCTCGATCCCCGAGATCGTCGAGCTGCTGCGCGAGGCGGCGAAGACCCTGCCCGCGGGGCGCCCCATCCGCGGCTACGGCTACGAGCAGCGCAACCTCGCCGAGCGCCGCCACCCCACCCGCTTCGAGCTCGATCGGGTCGCGACCGACCGCGAGGTCTACCTCATGAACGCCTCCGGTCACGGCGGCGTGGTCAACTCGTACACCTTCGAGCTGCACGGCGTCACGAGGGACACCCCGAATCCGCAGGGCGGCGAGTTCTTCCGCGACGAGCAGGGCGAGCTGACCGGCGAGCTCTCCGACGCCGCCTGCAACGTGCTCACGGGCCTCGAGGGGGTGAAGATCGGCCACCACGGGCCGAACTTCCACCTCGCCGACGAGCCGGAGGAGCACAAGCGGCAGCTCTCCGCGGCCCAGGAGAACTTCCTCGCGGGCGGCGTGACCACGATCGGCGACGCCCAGGTGAGCCGCCGCGAGTTCGACATGTACCTCCGCCTGGCGGAATCGGGCGACCTCAAGGTGCGCGTGAGCATGTACCTGCTCTCGCACCTGCTCGACGAGGCCATCGAGATGGGCCTCCACGGCCAGTTCGGCAACGAGCACCTGAGCTTCGCGGGCATCAAGTTCTACTCCGACGGCACCCTCGGCGGATGGACGGCCTACTTCCCCGACGGCTACGTCGGCGATCCCTGCCGCACCGGGCAGCTGTACCACGACCCGGCCGACTACGCCGAGCTCATCCGGAAGGCCCACCGCGTCGGGCTGCAGACGGCGACGCACTCCCAGTCGCCCACCGCGCTGGAGATGGTGATCGGGGCGATCGAGGCCGCACTCGCCGACCGCCCCGACTCCGACGCCCGGCACCGCATCGAGCACTGCGGCCTTCCCACCCCCGAGCAGATCGCGCGCATGGCGGCGGCCGGCATCTACCCCGTGAACCAGCCCCAGCACCACTACAACTGGGGCGAGGGCGTGGAGCAGGCCGTCGGCACTCCGGGCGAGCGCTTCAACCCGCTGGGCGAGTTCGAGCGCGCGGGCGTTCCCGTCACGATCTCCTCCGACGCGCCCGTCGCCGATCCGCGCCCGATGGAGGCCGTGCAGGCCGCGGTCTCGCGGATCACCCGGCGCGGCACGCAGCTCGGAACCGACGACCTCGCGGTGTCGGTCGACACGGCACTGCGCGCGCACACGGTCACCGCGGCGCGCGCCCTCGGCCGCGAGGACGAGCTCGGCAGCATCGAGACCGGCAAGCGAGCCGACTTCGCGGTGCTGGACCGCGACCCGTACGAGGCCGAGACGGCGAGCATCTCCGCGATCCGCGTCACCTCGACCTGGGTGGGGGGCGAGCGCGTCTACGCGCGCTGATCCGCCCCCTCGACGGGCTCGGGCGCGGAACCCGCTCCCCGAGCCCGGCCCCGTTCCCCGATCCTGTCGACGGGAACCCGCAAGACCCCGACCACCAGACCACCAATCCGAGACACCCCAGCAAAGGAGCTCACATGTCCGCATCCACGGCCGCAGCGCCGAACACCCACAGAAGGGCGCTGAAGGGCGGCATGGCCGCCCTCGTCGGCACCTCCATCGAGTGGTACGACTTCTACGTCTACGCCACCGCCGCGGCGATCATCTTCCCGCACGTCTTCTTCCCCGAGGATCTCGATCCCGCGCTCGCGACCCTGGCGTCGTTCGGCACCTACGCCGTGGCGTTCTTCATGCGCCCGCTCGGCGGCATCATCTTCGGGCACATCGGCGACAAGCTCGGCCGCAAGCCGGCGCTCACCATCACGCTGGTGCTGATGGGCGTCGCCACGACCCTCGTCGGCGTGCTCCCGGGTTACGCGACCATCGGCATCTGGGGCCCGATCCTGCTGATCCTGTGCCGCATGGCGCAGGGCCTCGCCGTCGGCGGCGAGTGGGGCGGCGCGAGCCTTATGGCGGTCGAGAGCGCGCCCCAGAAGTGGAAGACCTTCTACGGCGGCTTCACCCAGGTCGGCAACCCGCTCGGCGCGCTGATGGCGACCGGCGCGTTCTGGGCCCTCTCCGCGCTCGGGCAGGACGCCCTGCTGAGCTGGGGCTGGCGCGTGCCCTTCATCTTCAGCATCGTGCTGATCGGCGTGGGCTTCTGGGTGCGCTACCGCGTCGAGGAGACCCCCGTGTTCGCCGAGAAGGTCGAGGGGCACGAGCAGTCCACTCCGCTCCTGTTCGCGCTGAAGAACAACTGGGCCCCGATCCTGCTCGGCTTCTGCATCATCGCGATGTCCTCGGGCGGCTACGTGATCGCGACGACCTTCGTGCAGAACTACGCCGACTCCCCCGAGATCGGCCTCGATCCGACCATCATCCTCGGCGCCCTGACCATCGCCTCGCTCGTCGAGATGCTCGTGACCCTGCCGATCGCCGCCCTCGGCGACAAGATCGGCCCGAAGATGGTCATGTACCTCGGCATCATCCCGTCGTTCCTCGTGATCATTCCGCTGGTGCTCTCGATCCAGGCCAAGAACGTGGCGCTGATCTGGCTCTTCGTCATCCTCATCCGCGTCACGCTGAGCGGCGCGTGGGCTCCGCTCTCGACCCTCATGGCGCAGATGTTCCGCCCGCAGTCGCGCTACACCTCGATGTCGCTCTCCTACGGCATCGGCGCGGCGGTCTGGGGCGGCCTCTCCCCGGCGATCGCCTCGCTGCTGCTCGTGCTCACCGACGGCAACTTCTGGTCGGTGGTCGCCTTCTTCGGCCTGCTCACCGTCGTCGCGTGGATCGGCGTGCGCTTCGCGCCGCAGCACTCCGACGCGGCTCCGGTGACCGGATCGTTCACGCCGCGGCTCGACACCACGACGATCGACAATCCCGGCAAGTAGCCCCCGGTCCTCCGCGAGCCGCGCCGCTCGCGGAGGACCGACCCCACCACGCGGTGCAGCACCGCAGAACCGAGACGTGAGGAATCATGGAAACCGTCCGCAAGCGCACGACCGGCTGGGTGATCATCGAGGCCCTGCACCACTACGGCATCGACACCGTGTTCGGGATCCCGGGCACGCACAATCTCGAGTTCTACCGCCCGCTGCACGCGCTGGGCATCCGCGCCGTCACCTCGCGTCACGAGCAGGGCGCGGGCTACGCGGCCGACGGCTGGTCGCTGCAGACCGGCAAGCCCGGCGTGGTCATCACGACGAGCGGCCCCGGCCTGCTGAACGCGCTCTCGGCCGCCGGGACCGCGTACTGCGAGTCGCGTCCGATGATCATCCTCTCCCCCGGGCCCGCTCGCGGCGCGGAGTTCGCCGATGTCGGCACGCTGCACGAGACGAAGGATCAGCTCGGCGCCGCCTCCGCCATCGTGGAGTGGGGGCGCCGCGTGCAGACGGCGGAGGAGGCCGTCGAGGCGGTGCACGACGCGTTCGAGCTCTTCGCGACCACCCGGCCGCGGCCGGTCTACATCGAGGTGCCCCTCGACCTGCTCGAGGAGACCACCGAGATCGCGGGCGGCGCCCTCGTGGCGCGCGAGTTCGCGCCCGTGGCGGATCCCGATCCCGCCGCCGTCGCCGAGGCGGCCTCGCTCCTCTCGAGCGCGCAGGATCCCGTGATCCTCGCCGGCGGCGGATCCCGCGGCGCGGCCGCGGAGCTGCGCGCGCTCGCCGAGCGGCTGGGCGCGCCGGTCGTCACGACCGGCAACGCGAAGGGCGTGCTCGACGAGCACCACCCGCTCGCGCTCGGCGCGAACCTCCGCCTCGCGGCCGCCCGGAACCGGGCCCGCGACGCGGACGTGCTGCTCGTCGTGGGCTCGAAGCTCGGCGAGGCCGAGCTCTGGGTCGAACGTCTGGAGGCGCGGGGCGCGGTGATCCGGATCGACCTGCTGGAGTCTCAGATCGACAAGAACCAGCCGGCGACTGTCGGCCTCGTGAGCGACGCGAGGACCGCGCTGGCCGCGCTCCTCGACGAGCTCGGCGAGGGCACGCCCCTCGACGGCGCTCCCGGTGCGGCGCAGACCCTCGTCGCAGCGCGCGCCGAGTGCGCGGAGCTGTCGCCCGAGAACACCGCGCTCGCCGAGGTCATCGCAGCGGCGCTGCCCGACAACGCGATCGTGTCAACCGACTCGTCCCAGATCGCCTACTGGGGTCTGCTGAACGTGCTGCGCGTGTCCGAGCCGAACTCCACCCCCTACATGACCACCTACGCCACGCTCGGCTACGGCCTGCCGGCCGCCCTCGGGTCGCGGATCGCGCGCCCGGACCGCCCGTCGTTCGTGGTGATCGGCGACGGCGCGCTGATGTTCTCGATGAACGAGTTCATCACCGTGGTCGAGCAGCGCGAGGACGTCACCGTCATCGTCGTCGACAACGGCGGCTACGGGGAGATCAAGCAGAACGAGGCCGACGCGGGCATCGCCCCCATCGGCGTCGACCTCGTGCAGCCCGACTGGGCCGCCGTCGCCACGGCCTTCGGCGGCACCGGCCGCCGGGCCGGCACGCCCGCCGAGCTGGCCGCGGCCGTCGAGGCCGCGGTCGGTGCGGGCGGTCTGCAGCTGATCCACATCGACCAGGCGGGCTTCGAGCTCCCGGAAGGGGCGTGACCGCATGACCGCCGAGAGCGCACGACCGATCGCGGTCTACACCGACATCGACGACACCGATCCGGCGATCGGCATCCGCCTGCTGGAGGAGCACGGCTTCGAGGTGCGGGTGCTCGGCACCCGCGATCCCGACGAGATCATAGCGGGCGCCCGGGACGCGGTCGCGCTGCTGCCCGGCTACGCGTCGGTGACCCGCGAGATCATCGAGGCGCTGCCCGAGCTGCGGATCGTCTCGCTGATGTCGATGGGCTTCGACTACGTCGATGTCGAGGCCGCGAGCGAGCGGGGCGTCTGGGTGACCAACGTACCCGGCGCCGCCACCGAGGAGGTCGCGACGCACGCGCTCGCGATCCTGCTCGGCAGCGTGCGCCAGCTGCCCTTCTACACGGCCTCCGCCACCCCCCGGGACTGGAACGACCGGGCGCCGTCGGCGCCGCCGCGCTTGAGCGAGACGACGCTGGGCATCGTCGGCCTCGGCAAGATCGGGCGCGAGCTCGCGCGGATCGCGGGCCCCCTCTTCGGCTCGGTGGTGGGCTACGACCCGCTGCTGCCGGACACCGCCGAGGTGCGCGCCGACCTCGAGGCGCTCGGCGTCACCCGCACGACTCTCGAGGAGGTGCGCCGCACCGCGAACGTGCTCTCGCTGCACCTGCCGCTCACCCCGGAGACCTCGCGCATGATCGACGCCGGCTTCCTCGCGGAGATGCCCCGCGGCTCGGTGCTGGTGAACGTCTCGCGCGGCGGGCTCATCGACAACGACGCGCTCGTCTCGGCCCTCGACGCAGGGCGGCTCTCCGGGGCCGCGCTCGACGTGCTGGACCAGGAGCCCCCGGCGCCCGGCCACCCCCTCCTCGATCGGGACGACGTGGTGCTCACGCCCCACATCGCCTACTTCTCTGCGCGCACGGAGATCGAGTACGTGCGGATCCAGGCGCAGAACGCCGTCGCGCTGCTCGAGAACGGAGCCCCCGACTCGCCGGTCAACCGGCCGGCCTAGCCCGGGTCGCCGGCCTCCCGGCGCCCCCTCCCTCTCCCCCTCCCTCCCCGCGGCACTTCGAACGAACGGGAGTCCGGACGAACGGGAGTCCCGAATGGCCGCCTCCCGCGCGAGCGAAGCAGCCGTTCGGGACTCCCGTTTCCGGTTGCGCGAGGGTGAGCATCCGTCCGGGCGTGCGAGACTGGTGTGCACGCCCGGATCGGAGCCCGCAGCCGCACGCGAGGAGGGGAACGATGAGCAACCCGGAACGCACCCCCGAGGAGACCGTCTGCGTCTCGCCGGGCCCGGAGCCCGACCGCGCCGTCGAGATCCTCGAGCCCCGCGATGTGCCGCTCGGCGGCCTGCGCGCCATGAACGTGCGCCGCACGCTGCCGCAGCGCTCGCGCTCCCTCATCGGCGCCTGGTGCTTCCTCGACCACTACGGCCCCGACGACGTGGCCGCCACCGGGGGCATGGACGTCGCGGCGCACCCGCACATCGGCCTGCAGACCGTGAGCTGGCTGTTCTCGGGCGAGATCGAGCACCGCGACAGCGCGGGCTTCCACGCGATCGTGCGGCCCGGCGAGCTGAATCTCATGACGGCGGGCCGCGGCATCAGCCACTCGGAGCGGTCGACGCCGGGCACGACGACGCTGCACGGCGCGCAGCTGTGGGTCGCCCTGCCCGAGCGGCGGCGCGGCGTGGACAAGGGCTTCGAGCACTACGCCCCGCCGGTGCTGGCGGGCGACGGCTGGCGCGCGCAGGTGTTCCTGGGGGCGCTGCTGGGCGATGCCTCCCCGGTGCGCACGCACACGCCGCTGCTCGGAGCTGAGATCGGTCTCGATCCCGGCGCGTCGATGGATCTCGAGCTCGACGCGGTATTCGAGCACGGGGTGCTCGTCGACACCGGTGCCGTGGTGATCGAGACGCCGCGGGGCGACGGGGATCGCGGATCCCGGGCCGTCGCGAAGGATCAGCTCGCGTTCGTGCCGGCCGGTCCCTCGCGCCTGCGCCTCACCGCGTCCGCCGAGGGCGCGCGCCTGCTGCTGCTCGGCGGCGAACCGCTGGGCGAGCGGATCGTGATGTGGTGGAACTTCATCGGGCGGGACCACGACGAGATCGTGCAGGCCCGGGCCGACTGGCAGGCGCAGCTCGCGGCCGCCGGGGTGGCGGAACCGGCGGAGCGGGGCGTGCCGGGCGGCCCGACCGGCGGAGCGGCGGCCGGAACGCGCTCCGCCGCGGCGGAGGCGACGGATCCGGACCGCTTCGGCCTGCCGCAGGACGAACCGGAACCCCCGCTCCCGGCTCCCGCGCTGCCCGTCGCACGGCTCCTTCCCCGGAAGCAGTGAGAGAGTGGGGCTCCCAGCGCCGCTGCGGCGCCCCGGCCCCGCAGCGAGCACCGCATCCGACTCGGAGGAGGCACCCATGAACGACCAGGAGACCGTGACCGTTCGGGAGGACGCCGAGGCCCATCGCTTCGTCATCGAGGTGGACGGCGCACTCGCGGGCTTCGCGAGATACCGCGAGCGCGACGGCGGATCGACCTACGACTTCATCCACACCGAGATCGACCCGGCCTTCAGCGGCCGGGGCCTCGGCAACACGCTCGTCTCACGGGCGCTGGAGCACACGCGGGAGCTCGGGCACACGATCGTGCCCCACTGTCCGTTCGTCGCCGCCTGGCTGCGGCGTCACCCCGAGTTCGTCGCCGCGGTGGAGTGGCCGGGCGGCGAGGGGCCGGTGGGCGGCTCGTCCGGCGAGTAGGCGGGCTGCGCGGGGCAGTCCGCGAGCACGCGCCGTATCGCATCGCGCTCCGCCGCGGTCACCCACAGACCATAGGCCGCCTTCACCGACACCTGGCGCGCCACGTACTCGCACCGGAAGCCGCGCTGCGGCGGCAGCCAGCTCGCCGCGTCGGCATCGCCCTTGCGGTTGTTCGTGGGACCGTCGACCGCGAGGAGGTTGAGCGGATCGTTCGCGAACTCCACGCGCCGATCCGCCGCGAGCGACTGCGCGCCCTTCTGCCAAGCATCCGAGAGCGCGACGACGTGGTCGATCTGCACGGCCTGCGAGGTGGACTGCCCGCGCACGAAGTCGATCCGGGTGCCGGTGTAGGGGTCGGTCAGCACCCCCGCGAGCACCTTGCAGGGGCCGTCGAGCACCGCGTCGGCGAGGTCCCGCTGCAGCGTGTCGTTCCTGGCGTCGCAGCCGTTGCGATCCGGGTCCTTCCAGCCCTTGCCGAACTGCTCCGCGCGGTCGTATCCGGTCTTCGGCGCGCGCCCCTTCACCGGCAGCGTCTCGAGCAGCGCCTCGGCGGTCCGGGTGCCGGGATCCGGCGCGGGATCGGCTTCCGCGCCCGGATCGGTCTCCGCGCCGGGATTCGTCCCCGCATCCGCGCCGGGATTCGACCCCGGATCCGCGCCGGGATCCCCCTCGGACCCGACGTGCGCGCTCCCCTCGACGACCGCGCCGCTGCCCGCAGCTCCACCGCTTCGAGCGGCGTCCTGCGCGGCACCGCTCACCGCCCACACGAGCGCGGCGAGCAGCAGCGCGCCGATCACCGCCCACGACCTCTTCTTCAGTGCTTTCGCCTCTCTCTGCATCGCCTCCACGGTATCCGGAACCGCCGACGCACCGATGTGCCCGCGCGCACCGTCCGTGCCGGGCGGTTTCCGACCGGGTGATTCGCGGCCGGTGATTCCCGGCCGGTGATTCCCGCCGAACGCTCCTACGCGACCGGCGAGAGCCCGCCGCTGAGGAAGAGCACGGCCGCCACCGCGCCCCAGCCCACGAGGCTCGCGACGGCCGTGGCCCCGATGATGCGCGCCCGGCTCCAGCGCAGGCGCGATCCGTCCTCGCCCACGTACGCCGGGTCCGCCGAGCGGTCGTCGCGGTAGCGCCGGGTCTGCCGGGCGGTGCCTCGCCCGAGCGCGTCGTCGAGGCCGAGCGCGAAGTCCGTGACCGCGGGATCGGTCATGTCGAAACCCTTGCGCCCGTAGACGTAGAGCCAGTCGTCGATCACCTCGACGTCGAACCCCGCGGCGTGGTCGACGAGCAGGGCCATGAGATCGGGGGTGAAGACGTAGAGCGCGTCGCGCTCGTACTCGCGGGGGCAGTAGAGATGGAACCAGCGATCGAAATCACCCTCCAGCGAGAGCCGCTGGTGCTTGCCGAACGGGATGCGGATCGCGTTCGGCTTGCCGGTCCAGGTGCGCGACTGCAGATACATGTGCGGCAGGCGGCGGGGCAGCTCGATGCGCACGAAGCCCACCTCGGTGCGGGGGTTCTCGAGCTGAGACGTCGAGTAGCTGTAGTTCGCGACCTCGAGGTAGCGCTCCCCGTGCCAGTGCAGGCTGTTCTCGACCCGGGCGCGATTGCCCACCCGGAACAGCAGCGCCCCGAAGTTGCTCAGCGGGGGCTCCGCGACATAGTGCCAGCCGCTGCGCTCGGCCCACGCGGCGATGCGCCGACGCGCCCGCCACTCCCGCGCCACCGCGATCCACCCCGAGATCGGGGCCGCGACGACCATCAGCGCGACGGTGCTCGTTCCCGCCGCCATCAGGAATCCCACGAGCGGCGGCTCGGGCTCGCGGCCCTCCGGCGCATAGCCCGTGAGCCAGACCCAGAAGGCGAAGACGGTGATCGCGCCCAGCAGCGGCACGACCAGCAGCAGGAGCAGGATCGATGCCACCAGCATCTGCCGTTCCCGGCTGCGCAGCCCCGGCGACTCGGCCAGCACCGCCCTGCGGAATCCGCGTCTCGTGGCCGTATTCCGAGTTCCCCCCATGCCTCCACCCTACGGGAGCGCGCAGCGTCCTCGGCACGAGGACCGTAGCGGCTCGACCGGGTTCGTGCAACGGGGTGACGCGCCGCCCTCCGAACCGCTTGTCTGGAAGCGTTCGAAACGACCGACGACAGTCAGGAGAGCAAGATGACCCATCTCACCGGCAAGCGCGTGGCGATCCTCGCGACCAACGGGTTCGAGGACTCGGAGCTGACCGAGCCGATCTCGGCCCTGCGCGAGCACGGCGCCGAGATCGAGATCGTCTCCACGAACACCGGCACCATCCGGGGCAAGAACGGGTACGAGGCGCACGTCGCCCGGGCCAGCTCGGCCGTGCGGGCCGACGACTACGATGCTCTGGTGCTGCCGGGCGGCGTGGAGAACGGCGACCGCATCCGGCTCGACCAGAACGCGGTCGCGTTCGCCCGCGGCTTCTTCGAACAGCACAAGCCGGTGGCGGCGATCTGCCACGGCGGCTGGATCCTCACCGATGCCGACGTGCTGCGCGGGCGCACGGTCACCTCCTACCCGAGCCTGCGCACGGATCTGCGCAATGCGGGGGCGACCTGGGTCGACGACGAGGTCGTCGTGGATCAGGGGCTCGTGACGAGCCGCACGCCCGACGATCTGCCGGCGTTCAACGCGAAGCTCGTCGAGGAGATCGCCGAGGGGAAGCACCCGGGCCAGACCGCGTAAGGGCGGCGCACCCGCTGCCCGGTTCCGGGATCCCGCCGCGGCAGCGCGGCCTCGTCCCCCGCGCACCGAACGGACCCGATCCGGGTCCCGAACGGACCCGCCGTGCCCGCTCGTGCATGTCCGCGTGCGGGTGCGGGGTGGGATCAGCCGCGCGGGCCTCCCGCGACGTAGAGCACCTGCCCCGAGACGAAGCCGCTCGCCTCCGAGGCGAAGAACGCCACGGCGTTCGCGATGTCCTCGGGAGTCCCCACCCGGCGCACGGCGGTCGCCGCGGCCTCGCGCTCCACGAGCTCGTCGAAGCCGATCCCCAGCCGCTCGGCCACCGACCGCGTCATGTCGGTCGCCGTGAAACCGGGGGCGACCGCGTTGGCCGTGATCCCGAACCGGCCCAGTTCGAGGGCCAGCGTCTTCGTGAAGCCCTGGATCCCGGCCTTCGCGGTGGCGTAGTTGGCCTGGCCGGCGTTGCCGAGGGCCGAGGTGCTCGAGATGTTGACGATGCGGCCCCAGCGGTGATCGACCATGTGCGCCTGCGCCTCGCGGCTCATCAGGAACGCCCCCTTGAGGTGCACATCCATGATCGTGTCCCAGCTCTGCACGGTCATCTTGAACAGCAGGTCGTCGCGCAGCACGCCGGCGTTGTTGACGAGGATCAGCGGCGGCCCGAGGCGCTCGGCCGCGCCGGCCACGCCCGCGCGCACGCTCGACTCGTCGCTCACGTCGACGGCGAAGGACTCGGCCGCTCCCCCGCTCTCGCGCACCAGCCGCGCGGTTTCCGCCGCGCCCTCGGCGTCCCGGTCGAAGAGCGCCACCGGCTCGCCCCGCCGCGCCAGCTCGAGCGCGATCGCGCGGCCGAGCCCGCGCGCGGACCCCGTGACGATCGCCGCGCGGGTCGCCGTCTCCCGGCTCATCGCGCCAGCGCCTCTGCGATGGGCCGCTCGCCGTCGTTGAAGCGGATCGTGCGCCGGATCGTGCCGTCGTCGGCGAGCGTCGCCGCGACGACGCGCGCCACGTTGCCGCGAGACACCCGGCCCGACTCGGCGGCCTCGGCGTCGATCCGGCCGCTCGGCGGGTCGAGGGTCAGGGTGCTCGGACCGAGCACCGTCCACTCGAGATCAGTGGCGCGCAGGTGCTCGTCGGCTGCGGCCTTCGCCTCGGCGTAGTGGAAGAACGGGTGCTGCGGATCCACCCCGTGCTCGGGTGACGAGCGGAAGTAGGACACCATCACGTACCGGCGCACGCCCGCCAGCCGGGCGGCCTCCATCGAGCGGATCGCCGCGTCGCGGTCGACGGCGCGCGTGCGCTCGGGATCGCCGCCGCCGGCGCCCGCCGACCAGACCACCGCGTCGTGCCCGCGGATCAGATCCGCGATCCCCTCCGCGTCGAGCCGCTCGACGTCCGCGACCAGCGGGCGGGCGCCTGCCGCGCGCACCTCCGCGGCGTGATCCGGATTGCGGATCACCGCCGTGACCTCGTCGCCGCGTTCCGCCAGCAGCGGCTCCGTCAGCAGTGCGATCTTGCCGTGTCCCCCGAAGATGATGATCCGTGCCATGCCTCCACCCTACGCGCGCGGCGGCCGGAAGTCCCGGGTCGGAGCGCCACCGCGAGGGGCGGATTTCGAGGGGAATCCCCCGGATTCAGCCGCGTTGTCCGCCACTCGCGCGGTCTTCCCGGAGGTGGAGAGCTCGGAGCGGTATTCCCGAAGATCTGCGCCCCCGGACCTGCGCCCCCGCGGGACCGGGCTCCTCGGGAGCTGCGCCCCCGCGGGACCGGGCTCCCCCCCCCCGACCTGCGCCCTCGAATCCCCGGGGAACCGGATCCGCAAGCCTACGTGCCGCAGTAGGTGATGTGCCGGCTGGATCCGGGTGGCGCCGGGCGCTCGTAGCGCTCGAGGCCCTCGCGCAGCGCGAATGGGCGCGCCACCGCGTCGAGCGCGCGCTCGAACGGCCCGAGATCCCCGTCCGTCGCAGCGGCGAGCGCCTCGTCGACGAGGTGGTTGCGGGGGATGTAGACCGGGTTCACGGCGTTCATCGCCTCGGCGTCGGGCGCCAGCGCCAGCCACTCCGCGAACCACGCGCCGGGGTCGCCGCCCGAGAGAGCCCGATAGGCGGTCTCGCGCCCGCCTGCCGCCTCGCCGAGCGCCCGGAACGCGGTCGTGTAGTCGATCCCGTGCGCCTGCAGCTCCTGCAGCAGTCCCGAGCTCAGCCGGGCGAGCGTCTCGTCGTCGACCGGCCGGCGCGAGGCCTGGACCGCGACGATGCCGAGCTTCGCCCGCATCCCGTCGGCCCAGGCCTCGCCGTAGTGCGCGGCGAATCCGTCGAGCGCGCCGAGGGCGAGCTGCTTCGCCGCCTCGGGATCCCCGGCTCCGGCCGTCCCGGTCCCCGCCGCACCGGCTCTCCCATCGCCGGACCCGACAGCGCCGTCCCCCGCCGCACCGCCGTCCAGGAGCGGCAGCAGCGCCTCCGCGAAACGGGTCAGGTTCCACAGCATGATCCCGGGCTGATTGCCGTAGGCGTAGCGGCCGCGATGGTCGATCGAGCTGAACACGGTCGCGGGGTCGTAGGCGTCCATGAACGCGCACGGCCCGTAGTCGATGGTCTCGCCCGAGATCGTCGTGTTGTCGGTGTTCATGACGCCGTGCACGAAGCCCACGAGCATCCACGAGGCGACGAGGCGTGCCTGGGCCGCGATCACCGCCTCGAGCAGCCCCAGGTAGGGCGCCTCGCTCCGCGCGAGCTCCGGGTAGTGGCGCTCGATGGCGAAGTCCGCGAGGCGGCGCAGCACCCCGATGTCGCCGAGGGATCGCGCGTACTGGAAGCTGCCGACGCGCAGGTGGCTGCTCGCCGCGCGCACCAGCACCGCGCCCGGCAGCGCGTCGAGGGAGTCGTCGCGCAGCACGCGCCGCCCCGTGCCCACGACGGCCAACGCGCGGGTCGTGGGGATGCCGAGCGCGTGCATCGCCTCGCCCATCAGGTACTCCCGCAGCATCGGCCCGACCGCCGCGAAGCCGTCTGCGCCGCGCGCGAAGGGGGTGCGCCCCGAACCCTTCAGGTGGAGGTCGCGCGGCCGTCCGCGGGCGTCCGCGATCTCGCCGAGCAGCAGCGCCCTCCCGTCCCCGAGGCGCGGCACGTACGCGCCGAACTGGTGCCCCGCATAGGCCTGCGCCACGGGAGCCGCGCCCTCCGGCAGCTCGTTGCCCAGGAGGAGGCGCACGCCGCGCTCCTCGCGCAGCCACGAGGGATCGAGGCCGAGTTCGTGCGCCAGCGGTTCGTTCAGGGCGAGGATCGCCGGGTCCTCGGGCCGCATCGACGTCCAGGGCACCGCGAGCTCGGGCAGCGCGCGGGCGAATGCGTCGCCGAGCAGGAGCTCGGTATCGGTTGTACGGGAGGCCATGCCCCGAGGCTACGCCGCCCGCCTCCGCGAGCACTCAGCTTGAGCCCGCCGGCCCCCGGTCGGGATCCGTCCCGAGCTCGGGTCCGGTGCCGTACTCGAACCCGAGCCCGGTGCTCGAGCCGCGCCCGTGCTCGAGCCCGAGCCCGAGCCCGATGTGCGAGCCCGCACGAAACATCGGCGCTGCAGGCCTCGGTCCCGCAAGATCGGCTCGGTTTCGGCCTCGCGGACCGCGCAGCGCCCACGCGCCCTCGGCGCGGGCCGCCAGGATAGGCTGAGCGGGACGGACGGGAGGTGCCGATGGGCGGCGATGGCGGGAACCACTCCGACGGAGACCCGGCGCCGCGCACCGCGGGCCGGCGCTGGCTGCGCGCCCTGCTGCCGGCGGTGCTCATCCTCGTCTGGCTCGTCGCGGCCGGCATGGGCGGTCCGCTCTTCGGCAAAGTGGACGAGGTCTCCTCCAACGATCAGACGTCGTACCTGCCCGAGTCCGCGGAGGCGACCGAGGTGCGGGAGGCCCTCGGCGGCTTCCTCGGCGACGACAGCATCCCCGCCGTCGTGGTCTTCTCGGCCGAGGGCGAGCTCGGCGACGAGCGCCTGGCCGCACTCGACGACGCCCTCGGGCAGGCGGCGACGGTCGAGGGCGTCGGCGAGGCGGTCTCCCCCCTCATCCCCTCCGAGGACGGACGGGCGGCGCAGGCGTTCGTGCCGATCGAGTCCGAGGCCGACGTCTCCGACGCCGTCGAGGCGCTCGGGGAGGCGCTGCGCGCGGAGGCTCCGGACGGCGTCTCCGTGCACGTCACCGGGCCGGCCGGCTTCACGGCGGACCTCGTGGCCGGCTTCGCCGGGATCGACGGCATCCTGCTGCTCGTGGCGCTGCTCGCGGTGCTCGTGATCCTGGTGATCGTCTACCGCTCGTTCCTGCTGCCGCTCGTGGTGCTCGGCACGAGCCTCTTCGCCCTCTGCACCGCGCTGCTCGTGGTGTGGCACCTCGCCGATGCCGGGGTGCTGCTGCTCAGCGGCCAGACCCAGGGGATCCTCTTCATCCTCGTGATCGGCGCCGCCACCGACTACTCGCTGCTGCTCGTCGCACGATTCCGGGAGGAGCTGCGGGTGTCCCGGGATCGGGGCGCGGCGATCCTCGCGGCGGTGAGGGGCTCCGTCGAGCCGATCCTCGCCTCCGGCGGCACGGTGATCGCCGGCCTGCTCTGCCTGCTCCTCAGCGACCTCAAGTCGAACAGCACGCTCGGGCCGGTCGCATCGATCGGGATCGTCTTCGCGATGCTGTCGGCGCTGACCCTGCTGCCCGCGCTGCTCTTCGTGTTCGGCCGCGCCGCCTACTGGCCGCGGCGACCGGCGTACGAGCCGGAGGCGGTGCGGGCCGAGCAGGGCATGCCGAGTCGCGGGATCTGGCCGCGGATCGCCCGCTTCGTGCGCCGCCGCGCGCGTCCGGTCTGGATCGTCACCGCCCTCGCGCTCGCGCTCGGGGCGGCCGCGGTGCCGCAGCTGCAGGCGCAGGGGGTGCCGCAGTCGGATCTGGTGCTGGGCGCGTCGGAGGCGCGCGACGGCCAGGCGATCCTCGGCGAGCACTTCCCCGGCGGATCGGGCAGCCCCGCGTACGTGCTCGTCGACGAGGAGCGGCTGCAGCCGACCGCCGACGCGCTGCTCGGCCACGACGGCGTGGAGAGCATCTCGGTGACGAGCGCCGACTCGCCGAGCGGTGCCGCGCCGGTGACCGAGGACGGCATCCAGGCGTTCGGCCCGCCGGGCACTCCACCGCCCGAGCCGACCGTCAGCGACGGCAAGGTGCTGCTGCAGGCCACGCTCGCGGACGCCGCGGACTCGGATGCCGCGGCCGAGACGGTCGTGAGCCTGCGCGACGAGCTGGACGCGACGGGCGCGCTCATCGGCGGCGTCACGGCCACGGCCGTCGACACGAATCAGGCGTCGATCCACGATCGCACGCTCATCATCCCGCTCGTGCTCGCCGTGATCCTCGTGATCCTGATGCTGCTGCTGCGCTCGATCCTCGCGCCGGTGCTGCTGGTCGCCACCACCGTGCTGTCGTTCGGCACCGCGCTCGGCGTCGCGGCGCTCGTGTTCAACGGCGTCTTCCGGTTCCCCGGCGCCGATCCCGCTGTGCCGCTCTACGGCTTCGTGTTCCTGGTCGCGCTGGGCATCGACTACAACATCTTCCTCATGACCCGCGTGCGCGAGGAGACGAAGCGGCACGGCACGCGCGAGGGGATCCAGCGCGGGCTGGCCATCACGGGCGGGGTCATCACCTCGGCGGGGCTGGTGCTCGCCGCGACCTTCGCCGCGCTCTCGGTGATCCCCATCCTGTTCCTGGTGCAGATCGCGTTCATCGTGGCGTTCGGCGTGCTGCTCGACACCTTCGTGGTGCGCTCGCTGCTCGTGCCGGCGCTCGCGACCGATATCGGCCGGGCGATCTGGTGGCCGTCGCGGCTGTGGCGCGAGGACGGGGGTTCCGGGGCTGCCGATCCCGGGACCGCCCGCGCGCCGGATGCGGTTGCGGATCCCGTCGCCCACGGTCGCCACGCGGCCTCCGAGTCGCAGGAGGAGGTGCGCCCGTGAGGATCTGGTCGCTGCACCCGTCGCATCTGGACCGCATGGGTCTGCTCGCCTGCTGGCGGGAGACGCTGCTCGCGCAAGCCGTGCTGGCCGGGCGCAC
Source organism: Leucobacter sp. (assembly GCF_053528595.1). Taxonomy (NCBI): domain Bacteria; kingdom Bacillati; phylum Actinomycetota; class Actinomycetes; order Micrococcales; family Microbacteriaceae; genus Leucobacter; species Leucobacter sp. Next base: position 48,355 of record NZ_JAIVPF010000010.1, read on the forward strand.
GAAGGGATACCGCAACCACCCGCAGCTCGAGCGCTTGCGGGCGCAGCCCGGCCCCCTCGGCACGGTCGGGGCCTATCTGCGGGTGGTCGCCGACGAGGCCGGGGATCGCGGCTACCGCTTCGACGCCTCGCGGATCCTGCATCCGGCTTCCATCCGGGGAGCCGGGGAGGACGCCTCTTCCGCGCCGCCCGACACCCCGGCGCCGTCGGACGAGGCTCACCCGCTCGTCGTGCCGCGGATCCCCGTCTCGCAGGGCCAGCTCGACTTCGAGTGGCAGCATCTCGGGCGCAAGCTCCGCGAGCGCAGCCCGGAGTACGCGGCCCGCTGGGAGGCCGCCGCGCCGACCGCGCACCCGATCTTCCGGGTGGTGCGGGGAGGCATCGAACCGTGGGAGCGGCCGTAGCGCGCGGCGGCCCGAAGACGAGGGAGGCAGAGTGATGAACGGCAGACGAGTGGTGATCGCCGGCGGGTCCGGCCTGATCGGCGGGGCGCTCACGTGGTCCCTGCGGTCCGACGGCATCGAGGTCGTGCACCTGGTGCGGCGCCCTCCGCGCGCCGCGCACGAGGTGGAGTGGCTCACCGACGACCGCCCGCTCGACCCGGGCGTGCTTGCGGGGGCGGACGCCGTCGTCTGCCTCAACGGGGCGAGCATCGGGCGGCTGCCCTGGACGCGCGCGTACCGCGAGGAGCTGCGCGAGTCGCGCCTGATCCCGACGCGCACCCTCGCCGCCGCGCTGCGCGAGCTCGGCTCGGACCCGCCCGCGTTCCTGTGCGCCTCCGCCGTCGGCTACTACGGCGACCGCCCGGGCGAGGATCTCGACGAGTCGAGCGATCCGGGCCGCACGTTCCTGGCCGGCCTCTGCGTGGAGTGGGAGCGCGAGGCCGCGGCCGCCGGGCCCGGCTCGCGGGTCGTGCACCTCCGCACCGCCCCCCTGCTGCACCGCCGCGGTGTGCTGAAGCCGCTGCTCGCGCTCACCCGCTTCGGTCTGAGCGGTCCGCTGGGACGCGGCACGCAGATCTGGCCGTGGATCTCGCTCGACGACGAGGTGCGCGCGATCCGCCACCTCATCGACTCCGACGTCGAGGGAGCCGTGAACCTCACGGGCCCGGCCCTCGCCTCGGCCTCGGAGATCGGCCGGGAGCTGGCGCGCCGTATGCACCGGCCCTTCCTGCTTCCCGCCCCCGCCCCGGCCCTGCGGCTGGGACTCGGTCGCGACGCGGCGGACTCCCTGCTGCTCGCCGACGCGCGCGTGCGGCCGGCGGTGCTGGAGCGCACTGGCTTCGCGTTCGAGCACCGCACCGCCCCGCAGGCGATCGAGGCGGCGCTCGCCGAATAGCCGCGGCCGGCGGTGGCGCAGTCACCGCCGCGCACTGGGATACACTGCCAACGGCTCGACGGGAGGCGGAGACATGGCACAGCACGCGCAGCACGGCGCACGGCGCGGAGGTCGCGCCGCGGGAGGCGGCACCGGGCGGAGCGCCATGGTGCAGTCGGGCGGTCGCGTGTCGATCCTCACCCGCCGCATCGTCGACGGAAGGCCGCAGCAGCTCTCGACCGAGACGGGATTCGCCGAGGCGCTCGCGTTCGCGGACTCGGACGCCGACCGCATGGCCCTCACGGTCGTGCCCCGGCCGACCCCCGAGAACATCGCCGAACTCGCCTCGGCCTGGCAGCTGCACCCCCTGCTCGTCGAGGACCTGCTGCACGCCGGTCAGCGACCCAAGCTCGAGCGCTACGGCGACACGCTGTTCCTGGTGCTGCGGTCGGCCCGGTACATCGACGAGGCCGAGGAGGTCGAGTTCAGCGAGTTCCACCTGCTGGTGCGTCCGCGGGCCCTCGTGATCGTCTGCCAGGACGGGCGCCTGATCGACGGCACCGAGCTCGACGGCACCGAGATCACCGCGGGCTCCGATCGGTCGCGCAACGCCCCGCTCGGCAGCGGGGCGCCACTGCTCGAGAACGAGCAGTTGCTGCGGCTCGGTCCGGAAGCGATGGTCTACCAGTTGCTCGATGCGATCGTGGACGGCTACTTCCCCGTGCTCGACGGCGTGCAGACCGATAAGGAGCAGATCGAGCGGCAGGTGTTCAGCGGCGACGCCGCGGCCGCCGAGCGCATCTACCACCTGAGTCAGGAGGTGATCGACGTGCTGCACGCCACCACGGCGCTCACCCGTGTGCTGCACAAGCTGCAGCAGGGAGCCGACAAGTACGGCATCCCCGACCCGCTGCAGGCCTATCTGCAGGATGTCTCCGACCACCTGACGCGTGTCGTCACCGAGACCGTGGAGCTGCGCGACGCCCTCTCGCAGATCCTCAACGTCAACGCGACCCTGGTGGCGCAGCGCCAGAACGAGGACATGAAGAAGATCTCGGGCTGGGCGGCGATCCTCTTCGCTCCGACGCTCGTCGCCGCGGTCTACGGGATGAACTTCGATCTCATGCCCGAACTGGGCTGGAGATTCGGGTATCCCCTGGCCGTGGGCGCGATGATCGGCTTCGCCGCGCTGCTGTACGTGGTGTTCAAGCTCAAGAAGTGGATGTAGCCGGGTCCCCTCCGGATCGGCCCGCGAGCTCCAGCGACTCCACCACCTCCGCGACGCGGTCGCGCCGGGCCTCGTCGAGACCCCGGATCGGCAGCGGCAGGCACCGCGGCGGGGCGATGCCGAGCCGCTCCGCGATCGCGGCGACCACCCGCAGGCTGCCGCCGCACTCCGCGAAGAGCTCCCACAGCGGGGCCAGGCGATCCGACTCCGCTCGCGCTTCGGCCGCGCGGCCCTCCCGCGCGGCGCGCGCGATGCGCAGCGCCGGCTCGGGCAGCGTGCCCCCGATCACCGAGTACCAGGCGTCGCACCCGGCGTTCAGGCCCGCGGCCGCGGAGGCGTCGCCCGAGACCCCGACCGTGACGTGCCCGGGCACCGCCGCCCGGATGGCGGCGACGCGATCCCGGGCCGCCCCGGGATCCCCCGGCACGCCCGGGATCTTGATCGAGGCGATGCCGGGGAGACGGGCGATGCGCCCGTAGAGCTCGGTGGTGAACGCGAAGTGCGTCGTGCCCGGGTTGTCGTAGACGATCACCGGCAGCTCCGTGCGCTCGGTCACCGCGCGGAACAGCCCGAGCACGTCGTCCTCGGTGAGCGGCTGGTAGGTCACGGGCGCGAGCAGCAGGCCGCGGGCACCGGCGGCCTCGGCGTCGCCCACGTGCTCGAGCACCTGCGAGGTGCGCAGCGCGCTCACTCCCACGAACACGGGGACGTCGCCCGCATGCCGCACCGCGAGCCGGGCGGCGCGCGCCCGCTCCCCGGCCGTGAGATAGGCTGCGCACCCGGTCGACCCGAGCGCGGTGATGGAGTCGACGCCCGAGGCGGCGAGGCGCTCGACGATGCCGGCGAACGCCCGCTCGTCGAGACGGTCGTCGGCGAGCGGGGTGAGCGGGAACGCGCTGAGGCCGGTGAACACGGAAGTCACGGCGGTCACTCGCTCGCCGGGGCGGGATCGGGAACGTGCTCGAGCCCGAGAGCCGGGCTGCCGTAGACCGAGCGCACCTCCGAGATGACCACGCGGTACTCGCCCAGCCACTCCCCGTACCGGCTCTTCGCCAGCCGGTGCGTGTCCATGGCTATGAGCTGCTGCAGCGACTCGAGGCCCGACCAGTAGTAGACCTCGGCGTGCAGCCCGGTCTCCGCGTTGTGCCACGCCTCCTCACCGAGGAAGCCCGGGATCCGGCGCGCCCGCTCGGCGATCTCCCCGTCGATCCGGTGGAACTCCTCGTCGAGCTCCCCCACCTCGAAGATGAAGGTCGAGCTGTATCTCGGAGCGTCGTCCTCCGAACGGCCGCGCCTCGGGGCGCCGTTCTCCGGTTCCGCGTTCACGGCGTCTCCTCTCCCGGGTGGGCCTCGAGCCAGGCCAGCACCTGCTGCGCGTGGGTGTCGGGCGGGAAGATCGGGTAGAACACATGCTCGATCCGGCCGTCGGCGACGATCAGCGTGAGCCTGGTGTAGAGGCGGTCGTGCCCCGGAGCCGCGAAGGTCGGCAGCCGAAGGCGGTCGGCGAGCGCCAGCCGTTCGTCCGAGATCATCGCGAACGGCAGCCGCAGCCGATCCGCCACCTCGCGCTGGTACCCGGGGGACTGGCTGGAGAAGCCGTACACGCGCGCCGCGCCGGCACCGCGGAGCTGCTCGAAATGATCGCGGAAGTCGCAGGCCTCGGTGGAGCATCCCCGCGCACCGGGGATGCCATCCCACCCCTCCGGCAGGTCGACGCCCGGGCGACCCGTCAGCGGGTAGAGGTAGATGACGGTGCGGCCGGCGCCGAGCGCGTCGAGGCGCACCGCGCGCCCGTCGCTCGTCGGCAGCTCGAGCGCCGGCACGGCGAGGCCCGGAAGATGCTCGGCGGCACCGTCGTCCACGGGAACCGGCAGGCCCTCCGGCAGGATCGTGTAGTCGGCCACCGGCGCATCCTCCGTCCCGTCCTCCCGCGGGAAGCCGCTCGACGCGCCCGCATCGAGCCTGCGCCGCAGTTCGCTCCTCCGCGCGCTCAGAGCGTCGATCGCGCGGTCGAGCTCCGCGATCGCGTCCCGGTACACCGCGAGCGAGCTGACGCACTCGTCGCCGTGCTCGTGGCCCGCCTCCAGGCACTCCACGAAGGGCGCGGCCCGCCCCGGCGCGATGCCCAGCTCGCCGAGCTCTCGGATCTCCCGCACCGCCCGCACGTGCCGCTCCGCGAAGTCCCGGTAGCCGTTCGGTTCGCGGTACGCCTCGATCAGGCCGATCCGCTCGTAGTAGCGAACGGCCTTGACCGAGACCCCTGCGCGTCTCGCGAGCTCTCCGATGCGCATGTTCCACCTCCGCTCCCACGGTAGACCCTCCCCCGAGGGGCAGGGTCAAGCCGTGCGGCCCGAAGCCGGCCCCGCGACCGCTCCCTAGCCCTCGGCGAGCCGGGCGTAGTGGTCGGCGGCCTCGGCCACCCGGTTGTTGTACTCCACCGTGTCGTTGTAGGCGGCGACCGCCGCGATCCAGCTGCCGGGATCGCGCAGGTCCCCGCCGATCCCGCAGAGGTAGCGGGCGGCGGAGTACACCGCGTCGTCGATGTCCTGCGGGTCGACGATGCCGTCGCCGTCGCCGTCGCTGCCCCACTCCGCCCAGGTCGACGGGATGAACTGCATCGGCCCCACCGCCCGGTCCCACACGGTGTCGCCGTCGAGCTCGCCGCCGTCGGTGTCGGGGATCGCCATCGTGCGGGTGCCGTCGAGCGCGATCCCGCGGATCGGCGGCGCCGCTCGTCCGTTGTCGGCGAGCACGCTTCCGTCGATGGTGCCGTGCTCCGACTCCACGAAGCCGATTCCGGCGAGCGTGTTCCAGCCGATCCCGCACTCCGGCTGCTCGACCGCCATGCGGCTCGCGGTCTCGGCGTACGCGGCGAGCGCGCGCTCGCCGATGCCGGTGCGCGCCGACATGTCGGCCAGCCAGACGGGATCCACGGCGAGCCCCGGCTCGTCCGAGGCCTCCGCCCCGGGCTCGAGGGCGGCGCGAGGAGCCTCGGGAAGGGCGCTCGGCGCGCGGGGCGCGGCCTCCACCGCGGTCGGTGCGACCACTCCGCTGCCGAAGAGCAGCGCCACCGCGACCGCGACGACGCCCAGGATCCCGACGCCGATGGACGCGAAGAGCAGCCAGACGTCTCCGCGCCGACCTCCGCTCATGCCCGTGTTCCTCCCGGTGCCCCGATATCGCCGATCCGGCGCACGCCCCAGATGGCCCCGCCGATGATCCCGCCGAGCATCAATGCCCCACCGCCGACGATACCCGCTATGGCCGCCGGATGCATCTCGGTCGCGAGGAGCGCGTCGAGCCCCGCGCCGCCCTCCCGGGCCGCACGGCGCTCGTCGCCCGCGAGCGCCGCTCGCGCACCGCCACCGGCGCGCTTCCCGCTCTTCGACCGCGAAGCGCTCTCGGCCTGCGACGCCGCCACGGCGTGCGCCCCGGCGGCCCGCACCGCGGCCCCGACCGCCGCGCCCGCGGCCGCGGCGTCCGGGTTCACGCGCACATCGCAGAACACGTCTCCGAGCGCTACGTCGCCGACCTGGAACACGTAGGTGTGGGGCGCCGTGGTGAGCGACCGGCCGTCGCCCGGGTTCGTCGCGACGGCGTGGGCGGTGAGCGTGTAGACGCCCTTCTGGGAGAACACCCACGCGGCGTGGGTGTGCGCGGGCGACGGTTCGTGCAGCGTGCCGGGGAGCGCGTATCCGTTCGTGAGGATCGGGGTCCACTCGCCGAACGATCCCTGGGTCGCCATGAGCACCCGCCCCGGGCCGTCGACCGCGGTGATGTGGATGGAGACGTCGCTGTATCCGCTCGCGGAGGTGCGGTTGGTGTCCCACCCGGGCCAGAGGAGGTTCGGATCCATCGTGAGGGGCAGCATGTAGCCGCGACCGGGCGCGCCGGAGATGCCGGCCGGGATCGGCCCGTAGGCCGCTTCCTTGACCCGCAGCAGCACGCTCTCGGCCTCGCGGATCACCTGGGACCCCGTCACGTCCTCCTTGATCTGGAGCACGGCCTGGCCGCCGCCCGCCGACACGTTGAAGATGTCCGCGTGCCCGTGATCGAGCGTGACCTCGGGAGTGCAGTGCTGCGTCGGCGCCCTGGGAGCAGACGGGGGCGGCGCGGTCGTGGTGCCACCACCGCCGCCAGAACTGTTCCCGCCGCCACTCGCCGCCTTCGTGACGGTGAGCGCGTCCCAGCCGATCAGCACGCCCTCGCGATCCTTCAGCACGAGCCGCTGCTCGCCCGCCGCCGTGCCGCTCGGCACGGTCGCGCTGAAGTCGCCGCCGGTCGTCGTGCGCACCCACCCCAGCCACACCGGCTTCGCCGCGTGCAGCCACACGGAGACCCAGTCGCCGCGCAGCTCCTGCTTCGTCGTGCGGGCGGTGAGGAGTGCGCCGGCCTGAACGGTCTTCTTCGCGCTCGTCACCCGCACGCCGACGCCGCTCTGCAGCCTTCCCAGCTGCGCGTCGGTGGCCGGCGCGGTGTCGTTCTGGCGGGGTCGCGTCTTCGCCTCGCCGCTGACGTCGAGCACCGTCTCCTCCGACTCCGACGCCGCGAAGTCGTTGCTCCAGCTCGGCACGAACTCCGCGACGACGCGGTGCTCGCCCGAGGGCAGCTCCGACGTGCGGAAGCGGGCGGTGCCGTCACCGCTCAGCGGCGTATGACCCAGCACCGTGCCGCTCGTGTCGTCGCGGAACTGCACCGCGCCGACGGCGGGCCGCGCCGGGTCCGCCGTCCCGACCGTCGCGGTGAGCGTCACCGGCTCGCCGAGCACGGCCTTGCCAGCGTCGGGGCCGTCCAGCACCTCGCGGTACTCCGCCGCGAGGCTCGTCGTCGTCGCGAGCGTGTGCCTCGCGAGGTCGCCCACCACGAACGTGTAGTCGTTCCGCGCCGTCTGCGTCCTCCCGCCGATGGACGCCTCCACCTCGAAGGTGAGGGTGTAGGTGCCGGTCCTCGTGAAGGCCCAGTTCATGTGCGTGTGCTGCGGAACGCCGATCGACCAGTCCGGCAGGCGGGCCGAGGAGCTGAAGACGCGCTTCGGCCCGAACGACTCCTGCAGGTACAGCTCGGCCCTGCCGGGCCCCCGGGCCTCCAGCAGCCGGACCTTGAGCGAACCGCCCTCCAGCACCTTGCGCAGTCCGGGATCCTCGGTGCTGAAGCCCGGCCAGATGAGATCGTGATTCTGCGTCTGGGGGGCGAGCCAGAAGTCCGAACCGGGCGAGCCGATGAAGCCGTACTGCGTGCCGCTCGGCACCTGCTGACGGCTCGCGGAGCTGTCGACCAGGTGGAAGAGCGTCGCGCGGCTCTCGAGGCGTTTGCCGAGTTCCCCATCGATGTCGGCCTTGCTCTGCAGCACGAGTCCGCCGGACTCGTAGTAGGCCGAGACCGCGTCCGTGTGGACGTTGCGGATCACCCGTTTCTGCGCGCTCGGCGGCGCCGGCTGGACCGACTGGCCGGCGAGCGGAGCCGCTGCGGCCCGGGCCTGCCCGCTCGCGCCGGCGGGCGTCTCCGCTCGGTCCGCGGCTGCTTCGGCGGCCGGCTCCGCGGCTGCCGGCTCCGCGGTCGTCGGCGCGGCTTCCCCCACCGGGTCCGGATCCGGCGCATCGGTGCCGCTCCCGGGTTCGGCACCCGTTCCGGTCCCCGGCTCCCCGGGCGACTCGGTGTCGCCGGCGGCCTCGCCGGCCGGTTCGGCGCCGTCGGCTCCGGGTGCGGCATCGGCGCCGGCGTCCCCGTTCGAACCCGGCTGCTCGACGGCCCCGGACGCTCCGTCCGGCGCGCCTGCCGAGGAGCCGGCCGGGTCGTGTCCGGCGGCCGCCCCGGAGACCTCCGCGCCGGTGCCGGTCCGGTCCTCCGCGAGTGCGGGGGTCGCGGCGAGCGGTGCGAGCGTCAGCGCGAGGAGCGCCGCGATCGCAGCCCCGCGCAGTGGTCCCGCCCATCGCCGGCGCCGGTCGATGCGGTTCATGACGCCTCCTCCGCACGCAGCACCGCCGCGCCCCGGGGCGGTCCGCCGAGTTCCTCGTCCTCGCCCTCGATCGGCTTCGCGCGGCCGCGCAGGAACCTCATCAGCAGGCCGTGGCGCGGCGCGAGGATCCAGGACAGCAGGAACACGGTCGTCGCCACCAGCACGATGGTGCCGCCGGCCGGCAGGTCGAGGCTCCACGAGATGTAGAGCCCGACGAGGGCCGAGCAGCCGCCGATGACGGGCGCGACGAGCATCATCACGCCGAGCCGGTCGGTCAGCACGCGCGCCGCCGCAGCCGGGGTGATGAGCAGGGCGAGCACGAGGATGTTGCCGATGGTCTGGATCGAGATCACGATCGCCACGGCCACCATCACGTACAGCGCCAGGTCGAGGGCGAACACCGGCAGGCCGGTGGAGCGGGCCATCTCCCGGTCGAGGGTCACCGCCACGAACTCCTTGTGCAGCGCGAATGCGACGAGCAGCAGCACCGCTCCCGTGACGGCGACCGTGATGACGTCCTCGTCCGGGATGCCGGTGATCGAGCCGAAGAGGAACTGCTGCAGCGATCCCGAGTACCCCGGCGAGAGGGAGATGATGACGATGCCGAGCGCGAACGCGGCGACGAAGAAGACGCCGATCACGCTGTCCTCCTTGATGCGCCGGTTCTGCGAGAAGATCGCGACGAGGATCGCCGTGAGCACGCCGGCCACCGCGCCTCCGAGCACGAGATTGCCCTGGATCACGAAGGCGACCGCGAGTCCGGGGAACACGGCGTGCGCGACGGCGTCGCCGATGAACGCCATGCCGCGCAGCACCACGTAGGTGCCGATCACGCCGCAGACGACGCTCGACATCATGGCCACGAGGAGCGCCTTCGGCAGGAAGCGCAGATCCGGGTTGAGCAGGTCGGTGATGAAGTCGATGGGCGAGAGCATCAGGCCGCCACCCCCAGCACCTTCAGGATCGGGTTGTCGGCCTTGACGTCGAACGCCCGCATCCAGATGTCCGGTTCGAGCAGCTCGCCCGGATCGGCGTCGGCGATCACGGTGCGGTTCACCAGGCAGAGCCGGGAGCACTGGTGCATGGCCCCGGCGAGATCGTGCGTGCTCATCACCACGGCACGGCCCTCGTCGGCGAGCTCGCGGAACAGGTCGAGCAGCAGCTCCTGCGTCGGCATGTCGAGACCCGTGAACGGTTCGTCGAGCAGGAGCAGCCGCGGCTGCAGGGCGAGCGCCCGCGCCACGAGCACCCGCTGCCGCTGGCCGCCGGAGAGCTCGCCGACGGGGCGCGCGGCCAGATGATCCATCTCGACCCTGGCGACCGCTTCGATCACGGCCTCGTAGTCCGCGACCCGCGGCCGCCGGAGCCAGCCGATCCGGCGCACGAGCCCGGTCATCACGACCTCCTCGACCGTGATCGGGAAGTCCCAGGCGAACTCGTGGCGCTGGGGGACGTACCCGATCCGCGATCGCGCGCGGGCCGCGGCACCGCCCTCGATCCGGATCCTGCCCCTCTCGGTGGGCACGATGCCGAGGATCGAGCGCAGCAGCGTCGTCTTGCCCGCCCCGTTGGGCCCGATCAGACCGACGAACTCGCCCGCGTCGACGGTCAGCTCCACGTCGCGCAGCACGCGCCGGCCGCCGAGACGGACCGACAGGTCCCGCACCTCCAGCACGCTCATGCCGCTCCTCCCTCGTCGCCCGAACCTTCGCCGCCCTCGTCACGCGCGCCGGCGCCCGTGCGATCGCTCGCCCCGCGCCGCTCGGCGACCCGCTGCCGTGCGGCGGCGCGAGCACGCGTGCGCGCCCGGCGCGCGGCGATCAGCAGCACGACGAGGGCGACGACGAGCGCGGCCCCGACGACCCCCGCGACGATCCCGAGGATCAGCCCGGTGGCCTCCGTCCCGGTGGCGGCATTCCCGGCCGCCGCCTCCGCGCCGTCGCCCGCCGCGGTCTCCGCATCGGGCGCCTCCGCGAGCGCCGCCTCATCGAACTCGGCCTCGAACGCCGCCTCGGGGTCGGTCTCGTCGCCGACCGCGAAGCGCAGCGCATCCCGCGCCGAGACCGTCGTCCCGTCGACCAGCTCACCCGAGAACTCCAGCTCCACGAGATACACCCCCGGCTCGCTGAACACCCAGTTCGCGTGGGTGTGCGTGTTCACCTCGATCCAGCTCTCCTGCGGGAACGGATCGAGCGTCGACCACAGCGGATCCGGCTCTCCGAAGTTGCCGCTCTGCAGATAGACGGACACCTCTCCGGGCCCGTCCACCCCCAGGATGCGGAGCGTCGTGCCCATGCTCAGCGAGTCGAGCACGTTCGGCTCCTGCGTGTTCCAGCCCGCCCAGATGACACCCGGCTCGCGCACCTGCGGGATCACCCAGGCCTCGGAGCCGGGTTCGAGCCCGAGGAAGGCGTAGGCGTCGTCGTCGGGGATCGTGAGCTTCGAGGAGTCGTTCACCTGCGCGACCACGTCCGACGGCATGCGCCAGTACGAGGGCGAAGCGGTGTCGTCGTGGATCTGCACGATCCACTCCCCCGTGTTCAGCGTCGGCCCGAAGTCGATGTGCCCGTCGTCGAGCACCATCCGCCCCGTGCCCTGCGCCTGATCGGGGTCGATCACCTGGCCGAGCCCGTCCTCGGGCGGCCCGCCCTCGGCTGCGGCGATCGAGGCGGGCAGGATCGTCAGCGCGGCGACTGCCGCGACGGCACCGCCGAGCAGTCTGCGTCGGAAGCCGGTCATTCGTCGTTCTCCTTGTCGTCGGTGCGGTCCGCGTCGCTCGTGCGCCCGTTGGGATCGACTGCGCCGAGGCAGTCGCGCACGGAGCGCGCGTTGAAGCGCATCATCTCGAGGTAGCTGTCGACCTCCTCGCTGAATGCGTCGCCGTAGATGGCGCAGACCTCGATGCCCTGCTCCTTCGCGACCTCGACGAGCGTCGAGGAGCGCGCGGCGAGATTGGGCTCGAGGAACACGGCGGGCACGTGCAGGTTGCGGATCGTCTCCGTCAGGCGCTTCCGCTCGGAGAGCGAGGGCTCCACGGAGGGGTTCGAGGTCACGAAGCCGGAGATGTCGAGGGCGTAGGCCCGGGCGAGATAGCCGTAGGCGTCGTGGGTCGTGACGAGCGTGCGCCGCTCGCGCGGCACCTCGGCGATCGTCTCCCGCACCTCCCCGTCGAGCGCCTCGAGCTCGCGCAGGTAGGCGATCGTGTTCGCACGGTACTCGTCCGCCCCCGCAGGGTCCACCTCGATGAGCGTGTCGCGGATGCTCTCGGCGTACGACATCGCGTTCCGCACGTTCTGCCACAGGTGCGGGTCGATCTCGCCGTGCACGTGCTTGCCGAGCACCGCCTGCGGGAGCTGATGGATCCGCCCGCCGGGGCGGCCGAGGAATCGGTACGCGGGATCGCCGGGAATCTCGTGCAGCGCCTTGTTCGGCACCTCGATCACGAGGCCCGTGGGATCCAGCTCCTCCTGGTGCACCTCGGCGGTGCCGTGCTCGTGATCGACGATGACGGTGAACGCGTGCGCGTCGAGGTCGAGCGTCACGTCGGAATGGCCCGAGTTGAGCACCGCCGCGCCCCGCATGCCCGGAGCGGCATACGGGTCGACCCCGACGGCGAAGGTGATCGTGCCCCTCGCGATGCCGATCGGCGCCTGCTCCGGGGAGACCTGCAGTTCACCCTGCAGGTCGAGCGTGTAGTACCCGGGTTCGGTGAAGGCCCAGCTCAGATGCGTGTGGGTGTCCGGCGGGATCGTGATCGAGTCGTCTGCGGCTCCCCTCGCCCGGCCGAAGCCGTCGGAGGAGTCGAAATAGCGGTCGATATCGCCGAAGCTGCCGGTGAGATAGGCGATCAGATCGCCCGGTCCCTCGACACCGGTGGCCGAGAGGATCACGTCGGAGCTGCGGTCGGCGCCGTACTCGGCGCCGCGGCCCTGCACCCGCAGGCCGAGCCAGACCGTGTCGAGCGAGACGTCCTCGACGAGCGGGATGATCTCGGCGGCGTACTTCACGGCCTCCTCGGCGAGCGCTACGTTGGGCACGCCGTCGGGCAGGTTGGTGTCGAGCGCCTTGATCAGGCTCTGCTCCTCGAGCATGAGGTAGTTGGAGAAGGCCGCGTCGGCGTAGACGATGTTGCGCACGTCGCGCAGCGACGGCTCGTAGCTGTGCGGATCGCCGCCCTCGGGCACGAGCGACACGACCTCGGCCCGGTCGCCGGCGACGTTGCGCACGAGGTCGGCGAGGATGCCGGTCGTCGTGACGACCCGGACGCGCTCGTCGCCCTCCGCTGCCGCGCTCGGTGCGCAGCCGACGAGCGAGGCGGCCACGACCGCGGCGAGCGCGGCCGTCGCGACGGACCGGATGGTTCGGGTTCTGCGGTGCACGGGTTTCTTTCGGTGGTGGGGGCCGGCGGAAGTCGGTGGTGCGGCTTGCGGATATTGGGGGGCGCCTCGATCCTCATCCTGCGCGGAGCGAGTGCAGCGAGTGCAGCGAGTGCAGTCGCAGGATGACGGATGAGGTGCTCCGCTCGTCAGTCAGTACGCCGGTTGAGCGAGGGAGCGAGTCGAAACCCGGCCCATGGGGTTTCGACTCGCCTCCGGCTCGCTCAACCAGCGGATGCGCTCGGGTCGCTCAACAGGCTGATCGCTCGGCGGTCTACTACTTCGCTGCGCGGTAGAGGAACGCAGCCATCGCCTCACGCGTCACATTGCTCTTCGGCGCGTACACCGGCTTGCCCGAAGGCTGCTTGATACCCGTCGACAACTTGCTCTGCGACATCCAGGCGATCTCCTTGTAGAA
>NZ_JAIVPF010000011.1:0-4559 GCF_053528595.1 Leucobacter sp.
CCCAGCTCGCGGTACTTCGCCTCGGTCGCGGCCTTCTGCGGCCGCCACCAGTCCTCGTTGTCGCGGTACCACGCGATGGTCAGCAGCAGGCCCCGCTCGAAGTCGCGGAGGGCGGGGCGCCAGCCGAGCTCCTCGCGGAGCTTCGTGCTGTCGATCGCGTAGCGCAGGTCGTGGCCCGGCCGGTCGGCGACCCGGTCGTAGGCGTCCGCGGGCTCCCCCATCGCGGTGAGGATCGACTCGAGCACCGCGCGGTTGCTCCGCTCGCCGTCGGCGCCGATGAGGTAGGTCTCGCCGATGCGGCCGGCCTCGATGATGCGCAGCACCGCCGACGAGTGGTCGTCGGCGTGGATCCAGTCGCGCACGTTGGCGCCCGCCCCGTAGAGTCTCGGCCGTTCCCCGCACAGCAGGTTCGTGATCTGGCGAGGGATGAACTTCTCGACGTGCTGACGCGGCCCGTAGTTGTTCGAGCAGTTCGAGATGGTCGCCCGCACCCCGAACGAGCGCACCCAGGCCCGCACCAGCAGATCGCTGCCCGCCTTCGTGCTGCTGTAGGGCGACGAGGGGTTGTAGGGCGTCCGCTCCGTGAACCGCTCGGGATCGTCGAGCTCGAGGTCGCCGTAGACCTCGTCCGTCGAGATGTGGTGGTAGCGCGCGCCGTGCCGACGCACCGCCTCGAGCAGCGTGTAGGTGCCGACGAGGTTGGTGTCGACGAAGGGCCGCGGATCGCGCAGCGAGTTGTCGTTGTGCGACTCGGCCGCGTAGTGCACCACGACGTCGGCGTCGGGCACGAGCTCGTCGACCAGGGCGGCGTCGCAGACGTCGCCGCGCACCACCGCGACGCGATCCTCGGGCAGTCCCGCCAGCGAGGCCGCGTTCCCCGCGTAGGTGAACTTGTCGAGCACCGTCACCCGGTCGTCGGTGCGCTCGACCAGGTAGTGCACGAAGTTCGACCCGATGAATCCGGCCCCGCCGGTGACGAGGATCCGCCGCGGCATCAGCGCCCGCCTTCGAGCAGCCGCAGCAGGTAGTCCCCGTACCCGCTCTTCACCAGCGGCTCCGCGAGCGCGGCGAGCTGCGCGTCGTCGATCCAGCCGTTGCGCCACGCGAGCTCCTCCACGCAGCCGATCTTGAGCCCCTGCCGCTCCTCGATGACCCGCACGTAGTCGGAGGCCTGCATCATCGACTCGAACGTGCCCGTGTCGAGCCACGCCGTGCCCCGGTCCAGCACCTGCACGTGCAGCTTCCCCGCGCGCAGGTAGTGCTCGTTCACCGACGAGATCTCGAGCTCCCCGCGGGCGCTGGGCGTGATGCTCTTCGCGATCTCGACGACGTCGTTGTCGTAGAAGTACAGTCCCGGAACCGCGTAATTGCTCTTCGGCGTCTCCGGCTTCTCCTCGATGGACAGCGCCCGGCCGTCGCGGTCGAACTCGACCACGCCGTACGCCCGGGGGTTCGCCACGTGGTAGGCGAAGATCCGCGCGCCGTCGATCTCGGAGTGCTGCTGCAGCGCCGTGCCCAGCCCGGTGCCGTGGAACAGGTTGTCGCCGAGCACCAGCGCGGCGCTCTCCCCCGCGATGAAGTCCTCGCCGATGATGAACGCCTGCGCGAGGCCGTCGGGGGACGGCTGCACCGCGTACTCGAGCCGCATGCCCCAGCCCGAGCCGTCGCCGAGCAGCGCCCGGAACTGCGCATTGTGCTCGGGCGTCGTGATGATCAGCACCTCGCGGAGCCCCGCGGCCATCAGCGTGGCCAGCGGGTAGAACACCATCGGCTTGTCGTACACGGGCATCAGCTGCTTCGACGTGCCCCGGGTGATCGGCCACAGGCGCGTCCCGGAACCCCCCGCAAGGATGACACCGCGCACGTCGCACCTCATCTCCGGCCGCCCGACGCACGGGACCCGACGGGCCCGCACCAGGTCGCCTCTGATCTGGATGCTTCCGATCCTCTCACGAGGACTCGTGGATGGAACAGCCCCGCGTGAGGGATGTGTTGCGGCGCCACTCCTCCCAGCACACGTGCGCCCGTTCCGTACCCGCCTTCGCGCGAGGGGCCCGGCTTCCCGAAGCCCCTCACACGAAGGTCAGCAGTCCGGCAGGTCGTCGAGGTTGTTGGGCGAGTAGCTGTCAGGAGCGGTGGTCAGATGATTGCGGCCGTTGCGAATGCCGACGCGGACAAACGCAGTACGGCCGTTAACCGAGACGCTATACGCCGATGAATCTCGGCGGATGTTCGGTCGAAGGAGCCGGGGCTCACCAGGGAGTTCTGACCACTGTCGTGGTGACGACTCCGACGTTCACAGGTGCCGTGTCGGGTCCATGCGCTGGTGCAGGATCCGGATCACGTCCACGCCTTCGCCTCGCTCGATGTAGAAGAGCAGGTGACTGCCGGTGCCGTACCGGCGGTAGCCCTCGCGGATCTCATCGCAGGCGCGGCCCCGTCCGGGGTCGTCGGCGATGCGCTCTATCGCAGCCCGGATCTCGGTCACATAGCTCTCGGCCTGGCGAACGTCCCAGCTCTCCTGGGTGAAATCCCATATGGAGGAGAAGTCGCGTCGGGCGGCAGGAGTGAGACGGTAGCCGGTCATGCCTTCTTCGCCGCGACGAAGGCGTCGAAGTCGAAGGGCTCTGCCTCTCCGCTCTCCTCGCCTGCGACGAGGGCGGCGCGCAGAGCCGCCAGCTGCGTCTCCCGGTCCTCCAGCAGCCGGAGCCCTGCGCGGATGACCTCACTGGCGGACCGGTAGCGGCCGGAGGAGACCTCGCGTGAGAGGAAGTCCGAGAAGTGCGAATCCAAGCTGATCGAGGTGTTCTGAGCCATACCGCCAGGATACCAAGAATTGGTAAGCGTGCGACTTTACTTGAGAACGAGACGGAATAGCGGCTACTCGCCGGCCTGGTCGATCGCGGCCTCCAGCCGCTCCAGCTTGCCGTCGAGCTCGCCCTCGTATCCCGGGCGGATGTCGGCCTTCATCACGAGCGAGACCCGCGACCCGAAGGGCAGCACGGCCTCGGTGGCGCGTTTCACGACGGCGAACACGTCGTCCCACTCCCCCTCGATCTCGGTGAACATGCTGCTCATGCGATGGGGCAGGCCCGAGTCGCGAACCACCCTGACGGCCGCCGCGACGGCCTCGGACACCGAGCCGTCGGGGGTGCCGCCGCCGCTCGGCGCCACGGAGAATGCGAGGATCATGCGAGTGCCTTTCGTCCGGCCTCTCGGCGAGAGGAGCTTCCCCAGCGAGTATCCCAGCTCGGCCGGAGCGATCCGACATCGCCGATGCCTCAGCCCTCGACGGGCAGCCGCACCCCGCCCGTGCGTGCGGGCCGCGGGCCGAAGCAGAGGGCGATGGCGGCACCGACGACGATCACGCCCAGCGGCATGAGGATCGACTGCGCCATCGCGGCGGCGAATCCCTCGCGCAGGGGCTCGGGAAGCGCGACGATCCCCGCTCCGCCCGCTCCGCCGAAACTCCCGGCTCCGGCGGCGGCATCGCCGAGCTCGGCGCCGATGCGCGATTCCATGAGCGCCGCCATCGCGGCGGAGCCCATCACCGCCCCCACCTGCCGGCTCGTGTTGTAGACGCCGGATCCGGCGCCCGCGTACTCCGGCGCCAACCCGAAGGTGGTGAGCGAGGCGAGCGGCCCCCACATGAACGCGTTGCCGAGGCCGAGCACGGCGCTCGGGATCAGCAGCAGCCAGATCGGGGTGCCGGGGCCGGCCAGCAGCACGTAGAGCAGCAGGCCGGCGGCCACGAGCAGCAGGCCGAGCACGGGGATGCGGCGCGGATCCCGGCGGTCGATCAGCAGGCCAACGGGCCGCGCGAGCGCGATCGAGAGCACCGCCATCGGCACCATCATCAGCGCGGCCTGCGTGGGTGCGAGGCCCAGCACCAGCTGCAGGTAGAACATCAGCGGCAGGCCCATGCTCGTCACCGCGAAGCCCACCGTCACGATCACGGCCGTGCCGACCGAGAAGTTGCGGTCGCGGAAGATGCGCAGCGGGATCAGGGGCTCCCCCCGCTGCCGCCACTGCCACACCACGAACAGGGCGAGCACCGCGGCGCCCGCGATGATCAGGCTCCAGACCGTGATCGGCCCCCAGATCACACCCCAGTCGTAGGTGGAGCCCTCCTGGATGCCGAACACGAGCATGAACATGCCGGCCGCGCTGAGCAGCACGCCCAACCAGTCGAAGCGGTGCGCGCTCGTGGGCAGCCGGGGCACGAAGCACATCGCGAGCACGAACGCGAGCACGCCCACCGGCACGTTGATGAAGAAGATCCACTCCCAGCCCCACGCGTCGAGCAGGAAGCCGCCGAGGATCGGTCCCACGAGCGTCGCGACCCCCGCGGTCACGCCCCACACCGCCATCGCCGAGCCGCGCTCGGTGGGAGCGAAGATGCGCGTGATCACCGCCATGGTCTGCGGCGTCATGAGCGAGGCCCCGAGCCCCTGGAGCACGCGCGCCGCGACGAGCGCCTCGATGCTCGTCGACAGCCCGCAGGCCAGCGAGGAGAGCGTGAAGACCGTCAGGCCGATCAGGTAGATGCGCCGCGGGCC
>NZ_JAIVPF010000012.1:0-21629 GCF_053528595.1 Leucobacter sp.
ACGACTACGGCAAGGGCGTCGCAGACGCCTTCAGCGCCGCGTTCGAGGAGGAGGGCGGGACCGTCACGAGCTCCCAGGCCTACCAGCTGGGCACCGTCAACTTCGGGAGCATCGTCGACACCGCCCTGAGCGACGATCCCGATGCGGTGTTCATCGGCGGCTTCTACACCGAGGCCGGCAAGATCGTGACCCAGGTGCGGGATGCGGGATCCGACGTGCCGATCTTCGCCTCCGACGGGGCGGCGAGCCCGCTCTTCCTGGACCTCGCGGGAGCGAACGCCGAGGGCGTCGAGGTCTACGCGGCGTTCTCCGCGAGCGACCCGCGCGCCGAGGCATCGGGATTCGTGAGCGCATTCCAGGACAAGTTCGGCAAGGAGCCGAGCTCGTGGGCGGCACTGGCGTACGACGCGACCTACGTGGTCGCGGAGGCCATCGAGAAGGCCGGAAGCACGGACCGCGCCGCGGTTGCGGATGCGATCAGGCAGACGACCGACTTCGACGGCGTCTCGGGAACCATCAGCTTCGACGACGACGGCAACCGCGTCGGCGAGCTGACCTTCCAACGGGTCGAGGACGGCGAGTTCGTCGTGATCACCGAATAGTCGCTCCGGTGGACGTCCCGCGGGACGTCCACCGGGACGGCATCTCTTATGCCAGATCACTACGGAGAGAAGTGATGCAGGAAATCATCAACGGACTTGCGGTCGGCGGGATCTACGGGCTGCTCGCCGTCGCCTTCAGCGTCGTCTACGGCGTGCTCGGAATGGTCAACTTCGCCTTCGGCGAGATCTTCATGTTCGGCGCATTCGGCGCGCTCGTCGCGGGCCAGACCAACAGCATGATCGCCGGCAACGCGGTAGAGGGCGCCGCCCTGCCCGCCTGGCTCGCGATCCTCATCGGGCTGCTGGTGGGCTCGATCATCGGGTGGCTGATCGAGCGAGTGGCCTATCGTCCGCTCAGATCCGCTCCGATCCTGTCGATGCTGATCACCGCGATCGCGGTCTCGATGCTGCTCCGCGCGGTCGCGACGTTCCTCTTCGGGGCCGCTCAGGTGCCGGTGGCGCGCCCGGCGCTCGGGGACCCGATCGTGCTGCTCGGAGCACGGATCCAGCGGATGGACCTCGTGGTGCTCGTGGTCGCTGTGCTCGTGACGCTCGCCTTCTGGTCGGTCATCAGGTTCACCCCGATCGGCCGCGCGATCCGCGCCACGGCCGAGGACAAAGACGCCGCCAGACTCATGGGCATCGGCGTGGACCGGGTGATCTCGACCACCTTCGTGCTGGGGTCGGCCATGGCCGCGATCGCGGGCATCCTCTACTCCCAACGCTACGGCTTCGCCGCGGCGACCATGGGGTTCCTGCCGGGCCTCAAAGCGCTGGTCGCGGCGGTGCTGGGCGGCATCGGGAGCATTCCCGGAGCCTTCATCGGCGGGCTCGTGCTCGGCGTGAGCGAGGAGCTGGCCGCCTCGTACGTGCCGCAGGGCTCGGCGTACCGCGACGTGATCGCATTCGGAATCCTCGTGATCATCCTGTGGTTGCGACCCCAGGGCATCCTGGGCAGGCGAGAGGTGCAGAAGGTCTAACCATGTCGAACACACACACCACGCCCATCGTCGTGCTCAAGCCCGAACTCGGTCTGCACCGCTGGATCTGGCCGGGGGTATTCCTCGTGATCGGACTCATCGCGCCGCTCGTCCTCCCGGGCGACAAGTGGGTGCGCGTCGCCGCGCTCGCCCTCGTCTACGTCGCGCTGGCCTCGGGGCTCAACGTGCTCGTCGGCCTGACGGGGCTGCTCGATCTGGGCTACATCGCCTTCTTCATCGTCGGCGCGTACACGACGGCCATATTCACGGTGAGCACGTTCGGGCCGATGCTCGAGCAGAACCCCGCGGCGCTCTGGTGGGTCCTCCCGATCAGCGTCGTCGCCGCCATCGTGCTCGCGGGCATCGCCGGATCCATCATCGGCTATCCGACGCTCCGCGCCCGGGGCGACTACCTCGCGATCATGACGCTCGCCTTCGGCGAGATCGTGCGGATCGTATCCATCAACTGGACCGAGTTCACCGGCGGGGCGGTCGGCATCAGGAACATCCCGCCGCTGAGCGTGACGGGTTCGGGGGTCGTCCCTCCGACCGTGACGTACTACGTCATCTTCGTGGTGGTCGTGGTGCTGCTGATCGCGCTGGCCTCGCTCATCGCCTCGCCGGTCGGGCGCGCATGGGTCGCGATCCGCGAGGACGAACTGGTCGCCTCGTCGATCGGCATCCGCACCCGCCGCTACAAGCTGCTCGCGTACGTCGTCGGCGCCTCGACCGCCGGCGTGATCGGCGTCTTCTTCGCGCACATGAACCAGTTCGTGAATCCCGACAGCTTCACCCTCGAGGACAACTTCATCGTGCTGAGCCTGGTGATCCTCGGCGGCGCGGGCACTCTGTGGGGGCCGATCACCGGAGCAGCGCTGTGGATCTTCTTCCAGGCCGTGGCCAAGGACATCCCCCTGGTCCAGGAGCACCCGGAGTTCCGCACCGGCTTCCTGGCGCTCATCGTCGTGATCCTCATGATCCTCCGGCCCGGAGGCATCGTGTCGAAGCGCCTGGAGCTCACGCGGGCCCGCGGGGGCACGCTGCCGCCCGCCGGGTCCCTGCAGGCGTTCGACGGCGGATCGGCGGCGAAGCAGCCGGGCGAGCCCGTACTCAGGGTGCTCGACGTCAAGCAGGTCTTCGGCGGCCTCACGGCGCTCGAAGCCGTGACCTTCGAGCTGCGGCACGGCGAGGTGCTCGGGCTGATGGGGCCGAACGGGGCCGGCAAGTCCACCCTCCTGAACGCCATCTCGGGTGTGACCCGGGCGACGTCGGGCACCATCGAGCTCGACGGGGAGCGCATGGAGCGACTCGAGTCGAGTGCGGTCTCCACGCGGGGCGTCGCGCGCACCTTCCAGACGGTGCGGCTCTTCTGGGACATGACGGTCCTGGAGAACCTGCTCGTCGGCGGGCATTCGAGACTGGCGGGCTTCGTCCCCCGATTCCTCTCTCCCGTGCCCTTCGTGCGTCGCGGCGAACGCGTCACGGTGGAGGAGGCGGAGGAGGTGCTCGCGTTCGTCAACGCCTGGGAGTGCCGCGACCGACGGGCCTCCTCGCTCGACGCCTATCAGCAGCGGCGGGTGGAGATCGCCCGTGCGCTCATGACGCGGCCGCGCGTGCTGCTGCTCGACGAGCCGGCAGCGGGCCTGAACGAGAGCGAGACCCGCGATCTCGCGGGCCTGATCTCCCGGATCAGGGAGCACGGGATCGACGTGATCCTCATCGAGCACGACATGGATCTGCTGATGGGCGTCTCGGACCGGATCATCGTGCTCGACCACGGCGTGATCATCGCGGATGGCACACCCGCGGAGATCCGCACCGATCCTGCTGTGCTCGAGGCCTATCTGGGGAGCGACGCCAAATGAGAATGCTCGAAGTCGAAGCGCTGAACGTCAGGTACGGGGTCGTGCGAGCCGTGCTCGACGCGGACCTCCACGTGGACGAGGGGGAGCTCGTAGTGGTCGTCGGGGCGAACGGGGCCGGAAAGAGCAGCCTGCTCCGGGCGGTCGCCGGGCTCAACAAGCACCGCGGCAGGATCCGGTTCGCCGGGAAGGACGTCTCCGGCAGCAGGGCCGAGCAGCGGGTGCGGAGCGGGCTCTCGCTCGTTCCCGAAGGGCGGCACATCTTCGGGCGCATGACGGTGTTCGAGAACCTCCAGGTGGCGAACTGGGGCTCCGCCACCCAGTTCTCGAGCGAGTCGGAGCGGGTGTTCGAGATGTTCCCCCGCCTGCTCGAACGGAAGAACCAGACGGCCGCCACGCTCTCGGGCGGGGAGCAGCAGATGCTCGCCCTCTCGCGGGCGTTGATCCGGCGTCCCCGGCTGCTGATGCTCGACGAGCCCTCCATGGGGCTCGCACCGAAAGTGGTGGCCCGGATGTTTGAGATCATTAAGGAGATCAACGACGCCGGTACGAGTGTGCTGCTGATCGAGCAGAACGCGCGCATGGCTCTCTCGATCGCGAACCGCGGATACCTCATGGAGACGGGTTCTCTGACGGGCGGCGGCGATGCGCGTGTGATGCTTGAGGACGAGCGACTGCACGAAGCCTACTTCGGCAAGAACTCGGACGCGGGAGACGGATGATGCCCGTGCTGCGGCGTCACGGCGCGGGTGGAATGGTTTTCGATTGAGAATGGATGAACGCTGATGGACTGGGGCTCGATAAGCAGGGGAGAGACGCTCTCAGTACCGGATAGGCTCTCGGTCGATCTCGAGCGCCTCATCCTCGAGGGGGAGCTGTCGCCGGGGGAACGCCTGCCGGCGGAGCGGGATCTCGCGCAGCATCTGGGGGTGTCGCGGGTGTCCATCCGCGAGGCGCTGCGCGAGCTCGAGAACCGGGGCCTGATCGACCGGAAGCCGGGGCGCGGCACGATCGTGCTCAGTCCGGGCGAGCGGTCGAAGGACTCCGGCACGGTCATCGAGGCGTTCAACGCGATGCGCTCCGAGCTCAGCGACATCATGGAGCTGCGCGCGATCGTCGAGCCTCCGATCGCGCGGATCACCGCGGCCCGGGCGACCAGCCGCGACCTCACCCAGCTCGAGGAGCTCGTGAAGGCGATGGAGATGGACGTGACGAAGGAGCGGTACGCCGAACTCGATCGCGCGTTCCATCAGGCGATCGCCCAGTACACCCACAACCCGCTGCTCGCCCTCATCAACGAGCAGATCGCGATCCAGATCGCTCCGAGCCGAGCCGGCAGGTATCAGACGAAGGCGCGCCGCACCGCGTCGAGCGTGGCGCATCGGCGGATCTACGAGGCGATCGCGGCGGGCGACGGGGAACGGGCCGAGCAGGAGGCCCGCGCGCACGTGCTCGACATCAGCCGCGAGATCGCTCGCGCGGCGCAGGACAAGGGAACGGGTCGGAGATGACGAATGCTCGACACCACCGCGGCGCGATCTCGACGTCGCACCATCTCGCCACCGAGGCCGGCGCGGCCGCGCTCGAAGCGGGCGGCACCGCCGTCGACGCCGCGCTCGCCGCCGCGGCGACCCTCTGCGTGGTGTACCCCAACAACGTGGCGCTCGGGGGAGACCTCGTCGCGCTCGTGCGCAGCCCGGAGGGCGAGGTGCGCTTCCTCAACGCGACCGGCACGGCGCCCGCCGCCCAGACGCTCGAGGCGCTGCGCGGGACGCACGGCGAAGAACTGCCCCTGCGCGGCATCGACACCGTCACCGTGCCCGGCGGCGTGTGCGGCTGGCACGCGCTGCACGAGTACGGCGCGCGGCTGAGCTGGGCCGATCACTTCGAGGCGGCGATCCGGCACGCCGAGCAGGGATTCCCCAATTCGCGCTCGGTCGCTGCGGCGCTCGTCGACGACCGGGACTCGCTCGCGCGGGATCCCGGCGCGAGCGCGGTCTTCTACCCCGGGGGCGAACCGCTCGCGGAGGGCGCCCCGCTCGTGCAGCCCGCGCTCGCGGCGACGCTGCGCCGGCTCGCCGAGCGCGGCTCGGCCGAGTTCTACGAGGGCGAGACCGCGGCCCGCTGGATCGCCGGTCTGCAGCGCCTCGGGTCGAAGATCGAGCTGCGGGACGCCGCCGACTACTCCGCCTACTGGGGCGAACCGCTCGAGGGCGCCTTCGCGGGCCTCCGGGTGCTCACGGGTCCGCCCAACACCTCCGGATTCATGCTGCTGCGCGCGCTCGACGCGGTGGCGGCGGGGATCGAGGACCCGCTCGGCGCGGGGGCCGGCGCGCTCGCCCGCGCCTTCCACGACAGCAACGCCGTGCGTGCGGCCGCGCTCGCCGATCCCGGCTTCGGCGGCGCATCCGGCCCGGAGCTCGTCGCGATGGCGGCCCCGGACCGCCCCGTCCGCGCCGCCGCCCGGGCGAGCGGCGACACCGTCGGGCTCAGCGCCGTCAGCTCCGACGGCTGGGCCGTGTCGCTCATCAACTCCGTCTACTGGGGGTTCGGCGCCCACATCCTCGAACCCGACACCGGCATCGTGTTCCAGAACCGGGGCACCTCGTTCTCGCTCGATCCGGCGTCGCCCAACGCCTTCGCGCCGGGCAAGCGCCCGCGGCACACGCTCATGCCGGTGCTGATCCTGCGCGGCGACGAACTCGCCTGGGTGCCGGCGACGATGGCGGCTCGGCGCAGCCGCAGATCCACACCCAGCTGCTCCTGCGCTCCCTGTCCGGAGCCTCGCCGCACGACGCCACGCACGCACCGCGCTGGATCGTCGACGAGGCGCGGGGCGACGAGCCCGTCTCGGCGACGGTCGAGGAGGACGTGCCCGTGACCACGCGCGACGCGCTCGCGGCGGCCGGTTTCGAGCTCAGGACCGTGCCCGCGTACACTGAGGATCTCGGCCATTCGAACCTGATCCGGGTCACTCCCGAGGGGTACGAAGCCGCGAGCGATCCCCGCTCCGACGGCTCGGCGATCGTGGTCGCGGACCCGGGCTGAGCCCGGCCGCCCCGCGTCCCGATCATCCACGAACCCCAGAATCGACCCTCATGACCAGCACCCCCCGTCCCAGCATCCTCGTCCTCTCCCTGCTCGGCGCGGTCACCGGCATGCTCTCCGGACTCTTCGGCATCGGCGGAGGCGTGGTCCTCGTCCCGATGCTCGTGATGATCCTCGGATTCCAGCAGCGGCTCGCGGCCGGCACCTCCGTCGCGGCGATCCTGCCCGCCGCGGTGGTCGGCGGCATCGGCTACGCGGTGCAGGGCAACGTCGACTGGCTCGCGGCGGTGCTGCTCGCGGCGGGCATCGTCGTCGGCGCCCAGATCGGCAGCTTCCTGCTCTCCCGCGTGCCCACGGGCTTCCTGCGCTGGATGTTCATGGCGTTCCTGCTGGGAGTGGTGATCAGTCTCTGGTTCGTCGTGCCGCAGCGCGACGCCTCGATCGAGATCACCGTGCTCACGGGTGCGCTGCTCGTGGTCACCGGTCTCATCACCGGCGTGCTGTCGGGGCTGCTCGGGGTGGGCGGCGGGGTCGTCGTCGTGCCGATCCTCATGTTCTTCTTCGGCGCGAGCGATCTCGTCGCGAAGGGCACCTCGCTGATCATGCTCATCCCGGGCTCGCTGTCGGGCACCATCGGCAATGCGCGCCGCCGCAACGTCGATCTCAGAGCCGCGGTCGTGCTCGGGATCTCCGCCGCGGTGCTCTCGCCCCTCGGCTCGGTCATCGCGACGCACATCCCGCCGTTCTGGTCGAACGTGGCGTTCTCGGTCCTGCTCGCGTTCATCCTGGGGCAGATGCTCTTCAAGACGCTGCGCGGCAAGAAGCGGAAGTAGCCCCCGTCGCCCGCTGTCGCCGGCTGAGCGAGTGGCGGGCGAGCCGGAACCAGGCGCGCCAGGGTCTCGACCCGTTCCGTCCGCCCGGCCAGCGGCGGGCACCGGGATCCGGGCCCTTCGACAGGCTCGGGGGACCGGATCCGCTCAGGGCGCCGGGTAGGCGGGCGGCAGCACGACGTCGCTGCGCTTGTACATGGTGAGCAGCGGCTCGGCGCGCACGCTGAGCTCGCCCTCGGCGAAGTGCGACGCCAGCTCGGCGATCGCGCCCGGCACCTCGTTCCGGTCGCGGAACGCCAGCATCGCGCGCACGGAGCTGTCGGCCGAGGTCTCGGCCACCCAGCGGCTGCGGGAGTCCGCGGCGATGAGATCGGCGAGGCGGCCGAGCTGGGCGACGGGGGCCCGCGCGTCGAGGGAGACCTCGTAGGGGTATCCGAGCAGTGCCGGATCGAGCACGGCGCGGATGCTCACCCGGTCGGCGCGCTGCATGACCTGGATGCGCCTGCGCACGGTGGCCTTCGCGAGACCGAGCTCCGACGAGATGGCGTCGATGCTCATGCGGCCGTCGACGATCAGCAGGTCGAGGATGCCCTGATCGATCTGGTCGAGTTCGTTCAGCAGTCCCTCGGGTGCGACGAGCGCCGAGGCCTCGTCTTCGCCGAGCACGGCGAGCTGGGCCTCGTCGAGGATCTCGGGCTGCCAGCCGCGCACGGTGCGCCGATAGCGGTGCAGCGGCGCGAAGGAGTAGTCGAGCACCTCGAGACGGGGCAGCTCCCGCTCGATGAGCGCGGCCCGGTCCTCGGTGCGGATGAAGCACTCGGCGAGCACCGCGCTCTCGGACATCAGCGTGGTCACCCAGAGCGTCTCGGGCCGGTGGGACAGCCAGCGCGCCACGTGCGAGAGCTGGTCGGGGCGGCAGGCGACGCGGGCGAGGAATGCGTCGCCCCGTCCGGCCACGATCGGGTGCGCGAAGGCGGTGACCCGCACGAGTCCCTGCTCGAAGAGGCGCGTGGCGCGCCGCGACACCGTGCGCTCCTGCAGTCCCGTCGCCTGCGCGATCAGCCGCCAGGAGGCGCGCCCGTTGCGCAGCAGCGCGGCGCAGATGTCGCGATCGGCCGGGTCCAGTACTTCGGTCATGCGCGCTCGCTCTCGCCGTTTCGGTCATTACCCCCGTCCCAGTGTAACTTTTCGGACACCTGAAGGACTCGGTGTTGACATAGTAGTCATTTATCGTCATTATTCATGAAGAAACAGACACGAAAGCACCCGGCTTTTCCTGTTCTGCTCATTCGAGGAGGAGTGAGTGATCGAAGTGGACAATGATCACTGCCGCTGGAGTGCTCAGCAGCAGCTGGCGGCGCTGCATCGCCGCGAGTTCTCGGCGCGCGAGCTGCTCCGCGAGACGCGGGATCGCTACGAGCGGCTCAACCCCGCGATCAACGCGGTGGTGGCGGTCGACTTCGCCGCGGCGGAGCAGGCCGCCGAGCGCTCGGACCGGCTGCGGGCGTCGGGGGCCGAGCCGCGCCCGCTGGAGGGGCTGCCGATGGCGGTGAAGGACCTCGAGGACACGGCGGGCCTGCGCACGACGTACGGCTCGACGCTGCACGCCGAGCACGTCCCGGATCGCGACTCCCTGGTCGTGGAGCGCCTGCGCGCGGCGGGGGCCGTGATCTACGGCAAGAGCAACACCCCCGAGTTCGGCACCGGCTCGCACACCTACAACCGCGTGTACGGCACCACCACCAACCCCTACGATCCGAGTCGTTCGGCCGGCGGCTCGAGCGGCGGCGCGGCGGCGGCGCTCGCCGCGGGACTCAGCTCCGTCGCCGACGGCTCGGACATGGGCGGCTCCCTGCGCAACCCCGCGGCATTCTGCAACGTCGTGGGGCTGCGCCCCTCCATCGGACGGGTGCCCAACTGGCCGTCCAAGGACGGCTGGGACACGCTCTCCACCAATGGTCCGATGGGGCGCACCGTGGGCGACGCGGCCCTGCTGCTGTCGGTGCTCTCGGGCGGCGACCCCCGAGTGCCGCTGGCCCTGCCCGACCCGCTGGGGCCCGGGATCCCGGCGCTCGACCGCACCCTGCGCATCGGCTGGAGCCGCACCCTGGGCGGCCTCGACATCCAGCCCGAGATCACGGCCGTGCTCGACGGCGAGGGGCGCCCGGCGCTCGAGGGCCTCGGGCACGCGGTGCGCGACGTCGAGCCCGCGCTCGAGGAGGCCGACCGCGCGTTCCGCGTGCTGCGCGGCCTGAACTACGCCCGCGGCTTCGGCGGTCTGCTCGAGCGGCACCGGGAGGCGCTGAGCGCCGAGCTGGTGGCGAACACCGAGGCCGGGCTGCGGCTCACCATCGACGACTTCCTCGAGGCGCGGGAGCAGCGCACGCGGGTCTACGACGGGCTGGTGAGCCTCTTCGACGAGATCGACGTGCTCGCCGCGCCGGTCACCGCCGTCGTCCCCTTCCCCGCGGAGCAGATCTGGCCGCGCGAGATCAACGGCGTCGTGCAGCCGGACTACCTCGAGTGGATGCGGGCGAGCTGGCGCATCTCGCTCACGGGCTTCGCCGCGATCAGCGTGCCGTGCGGGTTCACGACTGCGGGTCTGCCGGTCGGCCTGCACCTCATCGCCCCGCCCCGGCAGGAACCGCTGCTGCTCGCGCTCGCGCAGCAGTTCGAACAGGAGCGCCCCGTGTGGCGCGAGCGCCCCGGAATCCTCGCGGCCGATGCCGCATCCCCCGACCCACTGCAAGAAACGGAGGCACTGCGATGAGCAGCGACGACGCCACGCTCTCGATCAGAGATCTCACCAAGGAGTTCATCACGCCCGAGGGCACGAGCTTCACCGCCCTGCGGGGCATCGACCTGGACATCGTGCCGGGCGAGTTCTTCGTCATGCTCGGCCCGTCGGGCTGCGGCAAGACGACCCTGCTGCGCTCCATCGCGGGGCTCGAGCAGCCGACGAGCGGCGAGATCTGGCTGGGCGGCACCCGGATCGATCAGCTGCCGCCGTATCGGAGGCGCGTGAACACGGTGTTCCAGGCCTACGCGCTGTTCCCGCATCTCACGGTGCGCCAGAACGTGGCCTTCGGTCTCGAGATGGAGGGCAGGAGCGCGAAGTCGCCCGAGGTGCGGCGCCGGGTCGACGAGATGCTCGAGCTGGTCGGCCTGGGCGAGTTCGGCAGTCGCAGGCCGGCGCAGCTGTCGGGCGGCCAGCAGCAGCGCGTGGCGCTGGCGCGGGCGCTCGCGAAGAGGCCCGACGTGCTGCTGCTGGACGAGCCGCTGTCGGCGCTCGACCTGAAGCTGCGGCGCGGCATGCAGACGGAGCTCAAGCGCATCCAGATCGAGTCCGGGATCACCTTCGTGTTCGTGACCCACGACCAGGAGGAGGCGATGAGCATGGGCGACCGGATCGCCGTCTTCAACCAGGGGTCGATCGCCCAGCTGGGCGCCCCGCGCGAGCTGTACGCGGAGCCGGCCAACCGCTTCGTCGCCGAGTTCATCGGTGAGATGAACTTCCTCACCGTGACGCCCGACGCCGACGGCGCGCGCACTCGCGACGGCGCCCTCATCGAGGCGGCCGCGCTCTCCGAGCCGGTGTCGGGCGGGGCGGAGACCACGGTCGGCATCCGGCCGGAGCACCTGCGGGTGTCCGGCACGGGCGCCTTCGCCGGCGAGATCGTCGCGTCCCAGTACATCGGCACCGACCTGCGGCTGTGCGTGCGGATCGGCGCGAACGACGAGGTCTGGGCCCGCGTCGACGCCGACTACGACGGCCCCAGCGCGGTGGGGCAGCGCACGGCGCTCGCCGTCGCGCCCCGCGCGGCCCGGGTGGTGCGGTCGTGAGCGCGCCCCCGCATGCGACGGTGCCGATCGACGTGGCATCGGCGGAGCAGTTCCGCCGGACCCGCTGGCGGCGGCCGGGCAGCGGTTCGCCGTGGCTGGCGCTGCCGGGTCTCGTGCTGGGCGTCGTGTTCGTCGCGCTGCCCGTGATCCTCGTGATCGGCTACTCCTTCATGAGCCGGGCCCCGGGCGGGGTCGGTGTCGCGGGACCGGTGAGCTTCGACAGCTGGCAGCGCCTGCTCTTCGAGGAGGACTTCAGCGGCGACCTCGCCTTCAACGGCCAGTACCTCGTGATCCTGTGGCGCTCGGTGTGGATGGCGGGCCTGACGACCCTGCTCGCGATGATCGTCGCGATTCCCGCGGCCGTGTGGATCGCGACCCGCTCGCCGAAGGTGCGCAACATGCTCGTGCTCGCGGTGACGATCCCGTTCTGGACCAACACCCTGATCCGCACCTACGCGTGGATGATCATGCTGAACGACCAGGGCCTCGTCAACGCGGGGATCAAGGCGGTTGGCTTCGAGCCGCTGCCGCTGTTCCCGAGCCCGTTCGCGACCATGGTCGGCCTCGTCTACGTGTTCGTGCCGTTCATGATCCTGCCGATCTACACGAGCGCCGCGAAGTTCGACTTCCGTCTCGCCGAGGCCGCCTACGATCTCGGCGCGACCCGCTGGCGGGTCGTGAGCCGGGTGCTCCTGCCGAGCCTGCGCTCGGGCATCCTCGCCGGCAGCCTGCTCGTCTTCGTACCCGCCCTGGGCGCCTTCATCCAGCCGATGCTGCTGGGCGGCGCCAAGCTGGATCTGATCGGCACCGTCATCCAGCGCCAGTTCAAGGAGTCGATGAACTGGCCCTTCGGTGCGGCGATCTCCGTGGCGCTGCTCATCCTGACGCTCCTGGCACTGCTCGCGTTCGCCTTCGCGGCGAAGCGGCTCTCGGCCCAGGGCGAGAAAGCGAGCCTCCTGTGAAGAACCGCGCCTTCAGAGCCCTCAACGCCTTTCCCGGCTTCGCCGGGGTCGGAATCGGGCTGCTCGTCTTCCTCTACCTGCCGCTGGCGGTGATCATCGGCTACTCCTTCAACGCGAACAACATCGTGATGGTGTGGAGCGGGTTCAGCCTCGACTGGTACGCCGAGGTGTTCCGATCGGCGCAGATCCGGCAGGCGTTCATGAACTCCCTGATCATCGCCGTCTGGTCGACCGTGATCGTGCTCGTCCTCGCCGTGCTCGCGGCGGTCGGCCTCATCAGCATGAAGCGCCGCAACTCGGCACTCGCGAACGGTCTCCTGGCCGCGCCGCTGATCCTGCCGGAGATCGTGCTCGCCATCGCGATCCTCAGCCTCTTCGCGTTCGTGAAGGCGCCGCTCGGGATCCCCGCCATGATCATCGGCCACGCCGTCGTGGGGCTGCCGTTCGCGCTGATGACGATCCGCTCCCGTCTGTCGGAGGCGGACTGGAGCCAGTTCGAGGCCGCCGCCGACCTCGGGGCGAACGAGCGACGGATCTTCCGCCGCATCACCCTCCCCATGCTCACCCCGGCGATCATCTCCGGCGGAATGCTCTCCTTCATCGTGTCGATGGACAACTTCATCATGTCCTTCTTCACGGCCGGACCCGGCTCCACCACGCTGCCCCTCTACATCTGGGGATCGCTGCGCGTCGGTCTCACCCCCGAGATCAACGCCCTCTCGACCATGATCCTGGTCGTCTCCGTCCTCGTCCTCGTCCTATCGCAACTCATCACCCGAAAGAAAGGCTGATCAATGAGCATCACCCCGTTCCGCGCACCGCTGCGCCTCACCCTCGCCGCCACCGCCGTCGCCGCACTCCTGCTCGGCGTCACCGCCTGCGGCGCCTCCGAGGCGGGCGGCGACGACGCCGGCGCTGCGGATGCCGCGTTCCCCGAGAGCGGCTCCGGCGTCGTCAACCTCTTCAACTTCACGAACTACATCAACCCCGAGACGCTCGAGCAGTTCACCGAGGACACCGGCATCACGGTCAACGTCGACACCTTCTCCTCCGCCGAGGAGATGGTCGCGAAGGTGAAGACCGGGAGCGCCACCTACGACGTGGTGACCGTGTCCGACTACGTCGCGGAGGACCTCATCGCGAGCGGTCAGCTCCTGGAGATCGACGCGACGAGCTGGCCGAACGGCGGCAACATCGAGGACGGCTTCGTCGACATGTTCTTCGACGAGGGGCGCAAGTACACGACGCCCTACGCCATGATCTACAACGGCATCGGATACAGCAGCGCGGCCCTGCAGGACCCGGTGACGAGCTGGGACGACTACTTCTCCGCCCCGGCCGGATCGAGCGGCATGATCGGGCTGCACGACAGCCAGACCTTCGTGATCGATGCGGCACTGCTCGCGACCGGATCGGAGCCGTGCACGGATGACGGCGCGGCCTACCAGCGGGCGCTCGACCTGCTGAACGACTTCAAGCCGAACGTCAAGGTCATCAGCTCCGACGGCACCATCGACCGCCTCGCCGGCGGGGAGACGGTGCTCTCGACGATGTGGAACGGCTCCTTCGCGCGGGCGAAGGCGCAGAACCCCGATCTCGAGTACGTGCTGCCCGAGGAGGGGTACCTGATGGGGGGCGACAACCTCGCGATCCTCACCAACGCGCAGAACGCCGACAACGCCAAGATCTTCATGAACTGGATGCTCGATCCCGCCAATGCGGCCTCGAACGCCAACTGGATCAAGTACTCGGTGCCGCTGAAGGGCATCGGCGACGAGCTCGACAAGCTCGACGACGGCGGCGCGAAGGTGATCGTGCCCACCGCGGAGGAGGCCGAGCGCGGCATGCTGCAGGTGCCCTGCTCGCCGGACGTGAAGGAGCAGTACGACAAGCTCTGGACGATGTTCAAGGGCTGAGCATGATCGTTCGGGTGGGCGGTTCGCCGCGGGAGGCGACCGGCTGGGCGCGCCGCGAGCCGCCCACCCGGCGCGCCTCAGGCGTCGTCCATGCGCACCCCGCTGCGCTTGATCGCCTGGATCACGATCGAGGTGTCGACCTCCACCGCGTCCTCGGTCCAGTCGGCCCGCATGAGGAAGTCGGCGAGGGCGGCATGGTCGACGCAGGCGATGTCGACGAAGAGCTGATGGCGACCGGTGGTGAAGGCGAGGTACCGCACCTCGGGCACCCCGGCGAGCCGCATGGCGACCGACTCCGTGCGGCCCGGGAAGGTGCGGATGCGCAGGATGGCCTCCACGGGGAAGCCGAGCGCCGCCGGCTCGACGACGGCCCGGTCGAAGAGGCGGCCGCTCGCCTGCAGGTGGGCGAGCCGGCGGCGGGCGGAGGCCGGGGAGAGCGCGGTGGCCCGAGCGAGCTCCTCGACCGTCGCGCGCCCGTCGGCCGCGAGCACCCGCGCGATCTCCTGCTCCTCCCGGCTGAGCGGCGCCAGCTCCACCGAGCCGGTCGGCTCCCAGCTCTGCTCCCGGTCCATGAGCGCGGCGACCTGATCCTCGTCGAGGATGCCGGGAAGCCACTGATGGGTGCCCTTGTAGAGCTTGAGGATCGTGGCGGTGTCGATGCCCGCGGCGCCCGGCATGCCCGGGATCTCGTCGAGCAGCATCGAGAGCGAGCGGGTGCGCTCGTTCATCAGCTCGAAGACGCAGTCGGCGTCTCCGGTGGTGAGGTAGGTGAACACGGAGTTGCTCCGGGAGGCGGCCGCGGTCGCGGTGACGCGGTTCATGCCCGAGATGCAGCGGACGCTGGCGATGGTGCTGTCGAGCACCCCGCCCTGCGGCAGCAGGGTGAGCCCGGTCATGCGCACCTGGCGGGTGCGCAGCAGCTCGGTGCCGTGCGCGGCGACGGTGCGCTCGGGCGCATCGATGACGGAGGCGATGCGGCGCCATCCGGCCCGGCCGTTGACCTGCAGCGCGGCGACGATCCGGCGGTCGAGCGCATCGAGTACTTGAGTGGTGATCATGGCAACATTTTCTGCCGATTTCTTCAGAATAGCAATACCTGTGTACGACACCGGTCGCATCTGCTTAGAGTCATAGCTAATTCGATCAATGCCGATGGATTGCCCACTCCCGGGCGGGCGCGGCGGGATCCGAATTCCCCCTCAACCCCGAAGTGAAAGTTGTGTCAATGAAGATTCGCAAGCTGGGACTCATGGGTCTCGCCGCCGCCGCGATCGTGTCGCTCGCGGCCTGCTCGTCGGGCGCTCCCTCGGGCGACGGTGCCGCCGCCGAGGACGGGCCGATCAAGATCCGCGTGCAGTCGCAGGCGTCGATCGCCGCCGAGCCCCTGTACATGGGCGTCGAACAGGGCATCTTCGAGGAGGAGGGCCTCGACGTCGAGATCGTCGAGCTGCCCGATCTCCCCGCCGCCACCGCCGCGCTCCAGGCCGGCAAGCTCGAGCTCGCCTTCGTGCCGACCATCTCGGCGCTGACCATGGCCCGCCAGAACGTGCCGATCACCATGATCGCCGCGGCCGACGGCATCAACCCCGCGGCCGCCGACGCGTCGCTCGAGGAGCAGCGCGACTACACCTCGGTCGGCATCTACGTCAGCAAGGGCAGCGGCATCGACAGTCTCGAGGACATGGCCGGCGCGAGCATCGCGGTGCCGGAGCTCAAGGGGCAGCCCGACGCGACCATCACCTCGGTGCTGCACGAGGCCGGCGTGGAGACCGCCGACATCGAGTGGCTCAAGCTCGGCTTCCAGCCCGCGCTCGACGCGCTGAAGGCCGACCAGATCGACGCGGCCTTCCTGGTCAGCCCGTTCTCGCTCCAGGCCGACGAGGCCGGGCTCGCGCGCGTCATGAACCCCAGCGTCGTCTTCTTCCCGCAGGGCTCCGCCACCACTTCGTGGGCGGGCAACAGCGACTGGGTCGAGAACAACCCCGAGGCCGTCGCGCGCTTCCAGCGGGCCATGGCCAAGGCGTCCGAGTGGGCGAACGAGAACATCGACGAGGTCAAGCAGCACGCCATCGATCGCGCCGGTCTGAAGCTCACGCCGGCCGACATGCCGCAGTCGTACTGGCCGGCCGCCATCGACCCGGCCCAGCTCGCCGAGGTCGACGAGAAGCTCGTGGCGATCGAGTTCTTCCCCGAGCCCGTCGACGTCGACACCATCCTGGCCGCTCCGGCCGAGTAACCGCGAGCGAGGAGGACGCGCATGTCGTCATCACCCAGAGCCGGCCGCCTCGCGGCCGCACCCGTTCTCTTCGGTGCCCTCGGCATCGTCCTCCTCCTCGCGGCGTGGCAGTGGGGGTCGACGCAGGTCACCTCCGAGGGCGCGCTGCCCTCCGTGCCGGTCGTCGCCGAGGCGCTCGCCGGGCTGTTCCTGCAGGGGACGTTCTGGGGCGACGTCCTGCTCACCCTCGGCATCGCCCTGCTCGGCTGGGCGATCGCCGCGGTGGCGGGGGTCGCCCTCGGGGTGCTCGTCGGCACCTCGGACGTCGCCTTCTCGGCGACCCGCGTGGTGCTCGAGTTCCTGCGGCCGATCCCGGCGATCGTGATCCTGCCGCTCGCCATGCTCGTGCTCGGCCCGACGGCCGAGATGGGGATCTTCCTCGTCGTCTTCGGCGTCATGCTGCCGATCGCCGCGCAGACGGCCGCGGGCGTCGAGTCGGTCGATCCGGTCATGCGGAACACCGCGCGGTCCTTCGGCATGGCGCCGGGGGAGATCCTGTGGCGCGTCATCCTGCCGGGCGCCTCGCCCTTCATCGGCACCGCGATGCGCGTCGCCGCCCCGGTCACCCTCATCATGGCCGTCGTCGCCGGCATGCTCGGCGGGGCCCCGGGCATCGGCAGCGCGCTGACGGTCGCCCAGACCTCGGGCCGCAGCGATCTGATCTTCGCCTACGTCGTCGTGCTGGGTGTGCTCGGCCTGTTCGTGCAGACGGCCGCGGGTCGCACCGAGCGCCGCCTGCTGCACTGGCACGCCTCCTACCGGAAGGGGAACTGAGATGGCCATCGCACCCAGTCCCACCACCAGCACCACCGTCATCCGCACGGCGGCGAAGGCGAAGCGCGCCCGCAACCGCCTGCCGCTCCTCCTGACGCTCGAGATCGGCGTGCCGGTCCTGCTGCTCGCCGCCTGGTGGTTCGGCTCCCTGAACTCCACCGATCCGTTCTTCCCGCCGCTGCGCGACATCGTGCTCGAGTTCCAGCGCCTGTGGCTCTTCGACAAGTTCGCCAGCGACGTGCTCCCGAGCGTCGGCAACTTCGTGCTCGCGTACCTGATCGCCTGCGCGGTGGGCATCGCACTCGGCATCCTGCTCGGCCTCGTGAAGCCGCTGTTCTGGATCCTCGACCCCATCGTGCAGTTCGTGCGCTCGATCCCCGCCGTCGCGCTGCTGCCGATCTTCATCGCCACCATGGGCTTCGGCAACGAGGTGCGGGTCTTCGCGATCGCACTCGCCTCCCTCTTCCCGGTGCTCATCTCGACCATCGACGGCGTGCGCTCCACAGAGCCGCTGCTGCTCGAGACCGCGCAGGTCTACCGGCTCACCCGCTGGGAGCAGCTGCGCAGCATCTACGTGCCCGCGGCCTCGCCGCAGATCTTCTCGGGCGCGCTCGTGAGCCTGCAGGTGGCGTTCATCGTGATGATCACCAGCGAGATGATGGGCGCCGCGCGCGGGATCGGCGCGTTGACGCTGCTGGCGCAGGGCAGCTTCGACGTCAAGGGGATGTGGGCGGGCATCGTGCTCCTCGGCATCCTCGGCTTCCTCGCGAACCTCGTCTTCACGATGGTGCGCCGCCGCGCCCTCGCCTGGTACCTCGGCGCCCAGAAGGCGGCCTCGGCCGACTAGCGGCCGCTCCGCCGAAGCCGCCGACCGGGCGAAGCCGAGATCGAGGCATCCCCGGCCCGCCGGCCCTCACCCCGCACAGACCTCACCGAACACGGAGACCACCCCATGACCAACACCCAGCTCGTCGTCGAGCACCTCTCCAAGTCCTATTCCGTCGGCGGCGCCGACGTGCAGATCATCGCCGACCTCACCTTCGACGTGTCGGCCGGCGAGATCGTCTCGATCGTGGGCCCGTCGGGTATCGGGAAGACCACGCTGTTGAAGTGCCTCACGGGTCTGCAGTCGATCACGTCGGGTTCGGCGCGCATCGACGGCAAGCAGATCGACGGGCCGCCGGAGGAGATGGCGCTCGTGTTCCAGGAGTACACGCGGTCGTTGATGCCGTGGCTCACGGTGGAGAAGAACGTGCGGCTGCCGCTGAAGCACCTCCGCCTGCCGAAGGCCGAGGCCGACGAGCGCGTGCGCTCCGCGCTCGCCTCCGTGGGGCTCTCCCAGGCCCTCGACCGCTTCCCGTGGCAGCTCTCCGGCGGCATGCAGCAGCGCGTCGCCATCGCCCGCGCCCTGGCCTACCGCCCCGAGGTGCTCGTGATGGACGAGCCCTTCGCCTCCGTCGACGCCCAGACGCGCTTCGAGCTCGAGGACCTCTGCCTCAAGATCCGCGACGAGTTCGGCATGACGATCCTGCTCGTGACCCACGACATCGACGAGTCGGTCTACCTCTCCGACCGGGTCGTCGTGCTCGGACATCGGCCGGCGATCGTGACGCGCATCGTCGACATCGAGCTGCCGGCGCCGCGCGATCAGATCTCCACGCGCGCGCTGCACGAGTTCGCCGAGCTGCGCACCGAGATCTTCGAGCTCATCCGGGCGGGCGCGATCCCGTCGCAGAGCGCTCAGACCGCGCAGCCCGCGCAGAGCGCCTGAGGCCGGCATGGCGAACGACGAACTGACGTGGATGCCCGCGGCCGAACTGGCGGGCCGCATCCGCGCGGGCGAGCTCTCGGCGCGCGAGGCGCTGCGGGCGCACTGGGACCGCATCGACGCGGTGAACCCCGTCATCAACGCCGTGATCCACGAGGACCGCGAGGCCGCGTGGGCCGAGGCCGAGCGCGCCGATGCCCGCCAGGCGGCGGGCGAGCATCTCGGGCCGCTGCACGGCGTTCCCATGACCAACAAGGACACGAACGAGACCGCCGGGATGCCCAACACCTGGGGCTCGCCGCTGCTGCAGCACGTGGTGGCCCAGCGCGACAGCCTCATCGTGGGCCGCATGCGCGCCGCGGGCGCGATCATGACCGGCAAGAACAACGTGCCCGAGTTCGCGGCGGGCGCGCACACCTTCAACGAGGTGTTCGGCACGACGCGCAACCCCTACGACCGGGGGCGCAGCGCCGGCGGCTCGAGCGGCGGCGCTGCCGCCGCGATCGCCGCGGGCATCCAGGCGATCGGCGACGGCTCGGACATGGGCGGCTCGCTGCGCATCCCGGCCGCGTTCTGCAACGTGCTCGGTCTGCGCCCCTCGCTCGGGCGCATCCCCACCCCCGGCGCCAACTCCTGGATGTGGCTCGGCCGCACCGGCCCGATGGCGCGGGAGGTCGCGGATCTGGCACTCATGATGACCGTGCTCTCCGGCCCGGATCCCGCCGCGCCGACCTCGATCCAGGAGTCGGGGCTCGACTTCCGGGTGGGGCTCCGCTCCGGGATCGCCGGTCTGCGCATCGGATGGTCGCCCGACGTGGGGCTCGGCATGCCGGTCGACCCGGAGGTCGTGGCGGTGGCGGAGCGCTCGCTCGCGGTGTTCGCCGAGGCCGGCGCCGTCGTGGAGGAGGCCTCGCCCGACCTCTCCGAGGCCGACTACGTCTTCCGCCAGACCCGCGCCTTCGACTACGAGTTCGGCTGGGGCGAGCTGGTGCGCGCCCACCCCGACCGCGTGAAGCCGGAGGTCGTCGAGAACGTCGCGGCGGGCGCCCGCCAGAGCGCGGCCGATCTGCACGAGCTCGCCCGCGCCCGCACCCGCCTCGAGCAGCGCACCCGCGAGTACTTCGAGCGCTACGACCTGTGGATCACCCCCACGGCGCAGGTGCTGCCGTTCCCGGCGGAGCAGCGCTGGCCCGCCGAGGTCGCGGGTCAGCCGATGGGCGACTACCTCGACTGGATGCGCTCGGTCTGCGTGGTGTCGGGCATGAGCGTGCCCGCCCTCTCCGTGCCGGCCGGCTTCTCCAGGTCGGGGCTGCCCGTCGGCATCCAGCTGGTGGCCCCGCAGGGGGCCGACGCGCTGCTGCTGCGGGCCGCCCGCGCATACGAGGAGCGCACGAGGTGGTCGCGGATGCACCCGCGGCTCGGAGTCGCGGTCGGGGCCTAGCCGGGCCGTTCGAACACACGAGAGAAGGAAGTGGTTGACATGGTGGATCAGGGGTCGCTCGACGGGGTGCTGGTGGTGGATCTGTCGCGCGCGCTGGCGGGTCCGCACGCGGGGCAGATGCTGGGGGATCTGGGCGCCAGGGTCATCAAGGTCGAGGCACCCGGTTCGGGGGACGACACCCGGTCGTGGGGGCCGCCGTTCGTGGACGGCTCGGACGGGGCGCCGTACTCGACGTACTTCCTGTCGTGCAACCGCAACAAGGAGTCGATCGCGCTCGATCTGAAGAGCGACGACGGCCGCCGGGTGGTCACCGAGCTGCTGGGGCGCGCCGACGTGCTCATCGAGAACTTCCGCACCGGGGTGATGGATCGCCTCGGCCTCGGCACCGTCGCGCTCGCCGAGCTCAACCCCCGCCTGGTCCAGCTGTCCATCACGGGCTTCGGGCACGACGGGCCGGAGGGCGGGCGTGCGGGCTACGACCAGATCGTCCAGGGCGAGGCGGGGCTGATGTCGCTCACCGGCTCCGGCCCCGACGACCCCCAGCGGGTGGGCACGCCGATCGCGGATCTGCTGGGAGGCATCCACGGCGTGGTCGGGGTGCTCGCGGCGCTGGTCGAGCGGGAGCGTACGGGACGGGGGCGCGTGGTGCGCACCTCGCTGCTGTCGTCGATCGTGGGGGTCCACGCCTTCCAGGGAACCCGGGTCACGGTGGCGGGCCAGGTCCCGGCCGCGCAGGGGAACCACCATCCCTCGATCGCGCCCTACGGCCTGTTCCGATGCCGGGACGGGGCGGTGCAGATCAGCGTGGGCAACGAGCGCCTGTGGCAGGCGTTCTGCGCCGAGTTCGATCTGGATCCAGAGACGCCGGGGCTCGCCGCGAACCCCGAGCGGGTCGCGCACCGCGGTGAGACGATCGCGTTCGTCGAGGCCGCGTTCGCCCGGCACGACGCGGCGCCGCTCCTGGAGCGCCTGGCCGGAGCGGGGATCCCCGCGGGCAAGGTGCGCGACCTCGCCGAGGTGTACGAGTGGGATCAGCTGCACGCTCAGGGACTGGTGGTCGACGTGGAGCACGCCGCGCTGGGCGGCATCTCGCTGCCGGGCCCGGCGATCCGCTTCTTCGACGTGGACGGCTCCGGGGAGACCGAGCGCGCCCGCACCGAGCACACGGCGCCGCCGGTGCTCGACCAGCACGGCGACGCGATCCGCGCCTGGCTGGGGCTGGACCGGGTCGCGACCGCGGGCGAGCCGGCGGAGGCGAGCGCATGAGCGCCGCGGAGACCCTCGCCCCGCCGCGCCGGCTGTCGGCGCGGGAGCTGATCGAGCTGATC
>NZ_JAIVPF010000013.1:0-21657 GCF_053528595.1 Leucobacter sp.
CACCAGGCCGTGCATGGCAGAGAGGCCCGCCAGCGTCGGGATCGCGATCTTCATGAGCGGCAGGCCGGAGCGGCGCGCCACGAGGATGATGATCGGGATCAGCAGCACGAGGCCGATCTCGAAGAACATGGGCAGGCCGATCACCGCGCCGACGACGCCCATGGTCCAGGGGAGCATGCGCGGGCTCGAGCGGCTGACGAGGGTGTCGACCACGCGGTCGGCGCCGCCCGAGTCGGCGAGCAGCTTCCCGTACATGGCGCCGAGCGCGATGAGCACGCCGACGCCGCCGACGGTGGAGCCGAAGCCCGTCGTGAAGCTCGTGAGCGCCTGCGCCGCCTCCATGCCCGCCGCGAGACCCACCCCGAGCGCTCCGATGGTGAGCGCCAGGAACGGGTGCACCCTGAGCCAGGTGATGAGCAGGATGATGACGGCGAAGCCGCCGAGGGCCGCGATGATGAGGCGGCCGTCGGTGCCGACGGGGATGATCTCGTCTGCCATCGGGAAGGGGTTCGCTGGAAACATCCTCGTTCCTTTGCTGATTCCGATGAGGGCGGACACCCGGGCGGGGAATGCCCGGGTGCGGTTGAAGCGAATATAGCTAAATAATCTGTTTATTACAAGCAAGTGTTCATTTAAAGACGTTTTTATTTCGTGCGGGATGAAGCGAATCTGCCGATAGGCCTACTCTGGAGGGATGAACCAGGGACCGCTGCACTCGGAGATCCTCGAACGATGGGGGGCTGACATCGCGGCCGGGCGCCGCCCGGTCGGCCGGCGGGTCTCCATCGAGGAAGCGGCGGCCGAGCACGGCGTCTCCCGCAGCGTGATCCGGGAGGTCGTGCGCGTGCTCGAATCGCTCGGCATGGTCGAGACCCGGCAGCGGGTCGGGGTCACGGTACTGCCGTCGACGTCGTGGAGCCCCTTCGACGAGCGGGTGCTGCGCTGGCGGCTCGACGGGCCGGAGCGAGCCGCGCTGCTGCGCACGCTGAGCGAGCTGCGCGCGGCGATCGAACCCGCGGCGGCGCGCCTCGCCGCGCAGCACGCGACGCCGGAGCAGTGCGGGGCCCTCGCCGCGGCCTACGTCGGCATGGCCTCGACCTCGCGGGCCGCCGA
Organism: Leucobacter sp.; assembly: GCF_053528595.1. Classification (NCBI taxonomy): domain Bacteria; kingdom Bacillati; phylum Actinomycetota; class Actinomycetes; order Micrococcales; family Microbacteriaceae; genus Leucobacter; species Leucobacter sp. Next base: position 1,114 of record NZ_JAIVPF010000013.1, read on the forward strand.
CGCCGACGAGTACCTCTCGTGCGACATCGCGTTCCACCGCACGCTGCTCGAGGCGTCGGGCAATGAGATGTTCGCGAGCCTGGGGGCGATCGTGGTCGCCGTGCTGGAGGGCCGCACCCATCACGAGCTCATGCCGACTGTGGCGAACACGGAGGCGCTGCGGCTCCACGCCGAGGTCGCGGCCGCCGTGCGCACGGGGGATGCCGCGGCGGCGGAGGCGTGCGCTCGCGCGATCGTCGAGGAGGCGCGCGACGCGATGCTGCGGGAGTAGATCGCGCCCGTCGGCGCACTCGCGCGCGGATGCTGCGGGCTCAGCCCCGCTTCGCCGCCGCCTTCGCCGCGCGCTTGGTCTCGCGCACCTTGAGCAGCGTCTCGGGGGAGACGATGTCGGCCACGCTGCGGAAGGAGCCCTCCTCGCCGTAGGGCGCCGACGCCTCGCGCCAGCCGGCGCCGTCGAAGCCGCGCTGCTTGCCGAGCAGCGCGAGGAAGATCCGGGCCTTCTGCTCGCCGAAGCCGGGCAGCGCCTTGAGTCGCTTCAGCACGGTGGCGCCGTCGGGGGAGCCCTCCGTCCAGATGGCCGAGGCGTCGCCGCCCCAGTCGTCGAGCAGTGCGCGGCAGAGGGTCTGCACGCGGCCCGCCATCGAACCGGGGAAGCGGTGCACCGCGGGGGACTGCTTGAAGGCCGCGACGAAGTCGTCGGGATCCGTCTCGGCGATCGTGCGGGCGTCGACCGCGCCAATCCGCTCCTGGATCTTGAGGGGGCCGGCGAACGCGACCTCCATCGCCACCTGCTGATCGAGCAGCATGCCGATGAGGAGCGCGAGCGGATTGTCCGTGAGCAGGGCGTCGGCGGCGGCATCGTCGGTGAGGTGCAGACTCATGCCATCCAGTATGGCATCCGTCGTCGCGCGCATCGCGGAGATCGTGCGGGGAGAAGAGCCCGGGTGCGATCAGCCGGCTCGGGCCGCGAACGCGTTCCGGTAGGCGGTCGGGGTGAGCCCGGTGTGCTCGGCGAGACGCTTGCGAAGGTTGGCGGAGGTTCCCAGGCCGCTCCGCTGGGCGACGCTGTCGACGGGATCCTCGGTCTGCTCGAGCAGCCTGCGGGCGCGGTCGAGGCGCACGGCCGTGAGCCACTGATTCGGTGTGCATCCGAGCTCGGCGCGGAAGCGTCGATGCAGGGTCGCAGCGCTCATCGACGCCCTCGCGGCGATATCCGAGACGGCGAGCGGCCCGGCGGCGTGCCGTTCGGCCCACTCCAGCGCATCGGCGAGCGGGCTCTCGGTCTCCTTCGGCACCGGCCGATCGATGAACTGACGCTGCCCGCCGACCCGATGCCCGGGGAACACGAGGCGGCGCGCCACCGCGGCCGCGATCTCCGAACCGTGATCCTTCCGCACGAGGTGCAGGGCCAGATCGAGCGCGGCCGCGCTGCCCGCGGAGGTGAGGATGTCGCCGTCATCGACGAAGAGCACGGCCTCGTCGATGTCGACCCGCGGGTATCGGGCCCGGAACTCGTCGGCCCACTGCCAGTGCACGGTCGCGCGCCGCCCGTTCAGCACCCCGGCCTCGGCGAGCGTGAAGGCGCCGCTGCACATGCCGAGGAGCCGGGCCCCCCGATCGTGCGCACGGGCGATGGCGTCGAGCACATCGGGGTGGTGGGGGCTGGAGGTGTCCGGCCGGTTGGGCACGATCACCGTGTGCGCGCGATCGAGGGCGGAGAGATCGGCGATCCCGGTCATGCTGAAGAAACCCTGCCGCATGCGCACCGTCCGGGGAAGCGCGCAGAGCGCGAAGTCGTAGAGCCGGCCCCCGATCTCGGGGCGATCGATCCCCAGCACCTCGGTCACGCAGGCCAGCTCGAAGGGGTTCGACCCCTCATCGACGAGCGCGACGACCGCGTGAGATTGCAAGGATAGTTTCGACATGCGCTATTTATTGCACTTTTCGAGCGCTCCGGCAACCTCCACGATGGACCCATGGAACATCGCCGCATCAACATCGACACCGTCCTCGACTCGTTCCAGGACCACTGGAACCCGCGTATCCTCACCCAGGTCAACGACTGGGACCTCCGGGTGGTCACGGTCCGGGGAAGCTTCGTCTGGCACTCCCATCCGGAGACCGACGAGCTGTTCGTGATGCTCGACGGACTCCTCGACATCGATCTCCGCGAAGACGGGGTGCAGAGCTCGGTGCACCTCGAGCGTCACGACGTGTTCGTCGTTCCGCGGGGAACGGAGCACCGTCCGCGGTCGGACGACGGGGCCAGTTTCATGCTCTTCGAACCGACGGGCACGCTCAGCACGGGAGACTACGAGGGAGAGGTCCCCGGACACATCACTCCGACGACGGGGGTCTCCACCTCTGCCGCGTGAGGCCTCCGGCCCCGGGCGCCCCGAGCCTGCGGCACCGGAGGTGCGGCGGTGCTCCGGCGAGACCGGGAGCCGTGCCGCTAGTCTGGTGACCATGCAGGGGGTCGAGGATCCGCGCCGTTTCGCCGCGCTCAGGAATCGGGACTCCGGCACCTACATCGCGGGCGGCGCGCTCTCGATGATGGCGGACAACGTCGAGCACGTGCTCGCCTACTGGGTACTGTGGCAGACCTTCCACTCGCCCTGGCTCGTCGGATTCCAGATCGTGAGCCACTGGCTGCCGTTCCTGCTCTTCTCCGTATACGCGGGCGCGCTGGCGCAGCGCTTCGACTGCCGCCGCATCATCCAGATCGCCCAGGCGCTCTTCATGTTCGTCTCGGTCTGCTGGGGCGTGCTGTTCCTCACCGGCACGCTGGAGCTCTGGCACGCCTGCGTGCTGCTCGTGCTGCACGGCATGGCCGGCTGCCTGTGGATGCCCGCCGAGCAGCTCATGCTCTACGACTTCGTCGGTCCGAAGCAGCTCCCGGGCGCGGTGCGGATCAACGCGACCTTCCGCAGTCTCGCCTTCATCGCCGGTCCCGTCGTCGGCTCGGCGCTGCTGATCGGGATCGGTCCCGCGTACGGCATGTTCGTGAACGTCCTCATCTATCTGCCGCTCACGGTCTTCCTCTTCCGCACGCGCTTCACCGGTCACGGGCGGCGGGAGGAGCGGGTCCCCGCCGACCGGCCCGCGCAGCCGCGCATGTCCTTCTTCGCCGCGTTCTCGGTGCTCGGCACGGTGCGGCGGCACCGCGAGATCCTCGGCATGATCCTGCTCACCGCGCTCGCCGGGATGACGATCGGTCATCTGCTGCAGAACGCGATGCCGGAGTTCGCGGAGATCCTCGGCGGCGACGCGGGCGGAGCGGCCTACGGGCTCCTGCTCTTCGCGAACGGCGCAGGCGGCGTGGTCGGGGGATTCCTCCTCGAGGCCACGCGCAAGGTGCCGCCCACCGCCCCGACGGCCGTGGGCAGCGCGATCCTCCTGGGCGTCGCCATCGTCGTCTTCGCCGGCAGCGGCAGCCTCATCGTCGCGGTCATCGCGCTCGCCATCGGCGGCCTCGCGAAGATCACCTCGGAGTCGACCGAGATGAGCATCGTGCAACTGCAGGCGCCCGACGCGGAGCGCGGTCGTGTGATCGGCGCCTACACCATGTTCAGCTCGGGCACGATGACCTTCGGAGGCGTGACCGCCGGCCTGCTGGGGTCGCTCTTCGGCATCCAGTCGGCCGTGCTGCTCTCGGGCGTCGTGCTGGCCGTGGGCGCCTCCGCCGTCGGTCTCTGGTTGCTGGTGCCCCGCCGCTCGGATGCCGCCGGCGACCGCTGACCGCCGCGCCGGATCGCGCCGTCGCGGTTAGGATCGACGCATGGTGCCCCTCGAGAACATGGTCGCGTTCGGGATCGCGGCCTTCGTGCTCATCGTGATCCCGGGACCGAGCGTGCTCTTCACGATCGGCCGCTCGCTCGCGCTGGGACGTCTCGGAGGGCTGCTGAGCGTGTTCGGCAACCTCATCGGCGCGGCCGTGCTGGTGATCGCGGTGGCCCTCGGCGTGGGCGCCGTCGTCGCGGCCTCGGCGGTGCTGTTCACCGCGCTCAAGGCGATCGGCGCCGCCTACCTCGTCTACCTGGGGGTGCAGGCGATCCGCCACCGGCACGAGTCCGCGCTGCGGAACGTGCCGCCGCTGCGCCTCACGTGGCGGCGCCAGACGCTGCAGGGCTTCCTCGTCGGCGTCACCAACGCGAAGACCATCGTGTTCTTCGTGGCGGTGCTGCCGCAGTTCGTCAGCCGGGAGGCCGGCGCGATCCCGCTGCAGATGCTCGAGCTCGGCCTGATCTTCGTCGTGCTGGCCGCGATCTGCGACTCGGCCTGGGTGCTGGCCGCGAGCGCCGCGCGCACCTGGCTCGGCAGCTCGCCGAAGCGCATGGCCGCGCTCGGCGCGACCGGCGGCGGCTTCATGATCGCGCTGGGCGGCGCCCTCCTCTTCTCCGGGCACCGGCAGCCGTCGGTCTGAGCCGCGAGCTCCGGCGGGCCGCCGCGGTCACTCGAACCGGTTGACCATCGCGAGCGCCGCGCGCTCGACGTAGTCCCGGAACGCCGCGTCGTGCATCGGCGGCAGCGCGACCTCGTCCAGTGCCGCGTGCATGTGCCGGAGCCAGTGCTCCTTCGCCTCGGGCGTCACGGCGAAGGGCGCGTGCCGCATGCGCAGGCGGGGGTGCCCGCGCTGCTCGGAGTATGTGGTCGGTCCGCCCCAGTACTGCTCGAGGAAGGTGCGCAGGCGCCAGATCGCGCCCTCCCAGTCCTCGTCGGGGTACATCGGCGCGAGCACAGGGTCCTCGCGCACGCCCCGGTAGAAGGCGCGCACGAGGCGCTCGAAGGTGTCGGTGCCCCCGACCTGCGACCACAGGGTGTCGGTCACCGCGTCGCCGCCCTCGCCCGAACGGAGTGTGAGGCGGGGTTGGGGCGCGGGATCCGGGGTGCGCTGCTCGGCCGTCACTTGCCACCTCCGGGGTACTGCGGCAGCTCGGTCGCGAGCTGGATGCCGGCCTCGGCGAACCGGCGCACCAGCACCGGGCGCAGGGCGCGCTGCACCGCCCACTGCGCCTCCGGCCGGGTGCGGATGGCGAGGCGCATCGTCATCCGGTCGCCGAAGGCGCTCTCCACACCCCAGACCTCGGGGGAGCCCGTGATCTTGCGCGCGGTCTCGGGCGCCTCCAGCAGCTCCCGCGCGGAGGCGAGCGCCACCCGCTCCACCTCGCGGAGATCCGCGTCGGCCTCGACCGTGATGTCGATCAGCGCGCGGCCCCAGCCCTGCGAGGCGTTGCCGAGCGTCAGGATCTCGCCGTTGCGCACGAACCACAGCGTGCCGTCCACCGCGCGCACCTGGGTGACGCGGATCCCCACGTCCTCCACGGTGCCGCTCACCTCGCCGATGGTCACGGCGTCGCCCACGCCCAGCTGATCCTCGAAGACCATGAAGATGCCGTTGAGGATGTCCTTCACGATATTCTGAGCGCCGAACGCGAGGCCCGCGCCGACGATGCCGGCCGACGCGACGAGCGCGCCGACGTTCACGTCCAGCTCCGCGAGCACGAGGATCAGCGCGATCGCGACGATGATCCACGTGATGGCGGCGCGACCGACGGTGCCGAGGGTTCGCGTGCGCTGCACCGCACGCGCGTTCACGTACGGCGCGGCCTGGATCTCGGAGGTGGTGTCGACGTTCTGAGCGCGCTTCACGCCGCTCACGATCCGCGTGACCGTGCGCATGAGGAGGCGGCGCAGCAGCCAGTTCAGCAGCACCGCGAGCGCGATGATCAGCAGGATGCGCAGCGGCACCTGGTACGTCGTCAGGAAGTCGCCGAGCGCCTGCCCGACCACCTCTTCGACCTCCTCGACCCCGTCGACGCCGTCCACTCAGACCTCCCGGTCGACCTGCTGGGCGCGCAGCGCGCGCTCCACGCCCGCGAGATGCTCGGAGACCATCCGTCGCGGCGCGGCCGGCGCGTCCGGGTGGGCGTCGAGCCAGGCGCGCGTCGCCTCCGCGAGTCCGGTGTTCGCGAGCGGCGCGGGGTAGAAGCCCTCGATGAGCTCCTCGGCGATGGCGTAGCTGCGGGTCTCCCAGACGGAGAGCAGCGCGTCGAAGAAGCGCGCCACGTACGGCTCGAGCAGCGCGAGATCGTGCGCGCGGGTGAAACCGAGGCCGGTCGAGCGCACGATGGCGTTGGGCTTGCCGCTCTCGTCGAACACCGACGCCCACGCGCGGGCCTTGTCGGCGGCCGTCGGCAGCGCCGCGCGGGCGTGCGCGGCGGACTGGTTGCCGGTCGCGGTGCGATCCTCGGCGAGTCGCGCCTCGATCTGCGCATCGCTCGCGCGGCCGCCGGCCGCGAGCGCGATGAGCAGCTCCCAGCCCAGATCGGTGTCGATGTCGAGGCCGTCGAGGGGGAGCGAGCCGTCGAAGAGTCCCTGTACCGTCTCCAGCTGCTCCTCGCTGGAGGCCAGCTGGCCGAAGGCCTTGACGAACTGGAACTGGTTGTCCGATCCGGGATCGGCGTCGACCGCGAGCTTCCACAGCGCGTCGGCGACGCGCTCCAGCGTCGCCTGCCGCTTCGCCGGCGCGACGTAGCTGGAGGCGGCCAGCAGCAGCTGGCTCAGCAGGGTGCGCAGCGTGGTCGAGGCCGTCTCGTTTGCGATGTGCTCGAGCACGATGTCGACGAAGCGGGAGGCCGGGAACTCGGCGTCGCGGGTCGCGTCCCAGAGCGTGCCCCAGACGAGCGCCCGGGCCAGGGAGTCCTCGAACGACCCGAGTCGCGTCGCCGCGGTCGCGAGCGAGCGCTCGTCGAGCCGGATCTTCGCGTAGGTCAGATCGTCGTCGTTGAGCAGCAGCAGGTCCGGCTGCGCGACGCCCGCCAGCTCGGGTACCTCGGTGCGCGGGCCGTCGACGTCGAGCTCGAGGCGGTGCACGCGGCGCACCGCGTCGCCGTCGATCGAGTACAGCCCGACCGCGATGCGGTGGGGCCGGATCGTCGGGTACTCGTCGACCGCCGTCTGCTCGATCGCGAACCCCGTGTAGCGGCCCTCGGAATCGAGCTCGAAGACGGGGCGCAGCGTGTTGACGCCCGCGGTCTCGAGCCACAGCTTCGACCACGCGGCGAGGTCGCGGCCGCTCTGGGCCTCGAGCTCCGCGAGCAGGTCGGGCAGCTCGGTGTTGGAGTGGTGGTGCTTCACGAAGTAGTCGTGCACCCCGCGCATGAACGGCTCCCGGCCCACCCAGGCCACGAGCTGCTTGAGCACCGAGGCGCCCTTCGCGTAGGTGATGCCGTCGAAGTTGACGAGCACGTCCTCGAGGTCGCGGATCTCGGCGACGATGGGGTGGGTCGAGGGCAGCTGATCCTGGCGGTAGGCCCACGACTTCTCGGAGGCGACGAAGGTGGTCCAGCACTCGTCCCACTCGGTCGCCTCGGCCACGCCCAGGGTCGACATGTACTCGGCGAACGACTCGTTCAGCCAGAGGTCGTTCCACCAGCGCATCGTGACGAGATCGCCGAACCACATGTGGGCGAGCTCGTGCAGGATCGTCACGACCCGGCGCTCGCGCATCGCGTCCGTGACCTGGCTGCGGAAGACGTAGGCCTCGGTGAAGGTGACGGCGCCGACGTTCTCCATCGCGCCCATGTTGTACTCGGGCACGAAGAGCTGGTCGTACTTGTCGAAGGGGTAGGGGTAGTCGAACTGCTCCTCGAAGAAGGCGAAGCCCTCGCGGGTCTTCTCGAAGATGTAGTCCGCGTCGAGGTAGTCGCTGAGCGAGGCGCGGCAGAAGACTCCGAGCGGGATCGTGCGTCCGTCGCGGCTCGTGAGCTCCGAGCGCACGACGCTGTACGGGCCCGCGATCAGCGCGGTGATGTAGCTCGACATGACGGGGGTCGGTTCGAAGGCCCAGGTGGCGGCTGCCTCGCCGTTCCGCTCGCCGGCCGGCGCGGGCTCGGGTGTCGGCTGGTTGCTCACGACCTGCCATCGGGCCGGCGCCGTGATCGTGAACCGGAACGTCGCCTTGAGATCGGGCTGCTCGAACACGGCGAACATGCGGCGCGAGTCCGGCACCTCGAACTGGGAGTAGAGGTAGACCTCGCCGTCGGCCGGGTCGACGAAGCGGTGCAGCCCCTCGCCGGTGTTGGTGTAGCGCTGCGTCGAGGCGATGCGCACCGTGTTGTGCGCGGCGAGTCCGGGCAGCCGCACGCGGGAGTCGGCGAAGAGCTCCGCGGGGTCGAGCGCCGTGCCGTTCAGCTCCACGCTCTCGACCGAGTCGGCGATGAGATCGACGAAGGTCGATGCGCCCTCGACGGCCGAGAAGCGGATGGTGGTGACGGCCGCGAAGGTCTCCGGGCCGGTGGTGAGATCGAGCTCGACCTCGTAGCGCTCGGTCGAGACGAGGCCCGCGCGTTCGCGGGCCTCTTCGCGGGTGAGGTTCGTTCCTGGCACTGATGCTCCTGACGAGTGAGGTGGGACGATGCGCGCGGCTCGCGGCCGGCGCCGATGGGTACGACGTCAAGCCTATGCCCGGCTGCTGGGCGAGCGCGTGGAACGGCCGGTTCCGCGGCCGCCGTCCGCTCGCTAGGCTGGGCGCATGAGCAACGCAGCAGGATCCGAAGCCTCTCCGTCGGTCGAGTTCTACTTCGATCCGATCTGCCCGTGGTGCTGGATGACGAGCCGCTGGGCGGCCGAGGTCGCCGAGGTGCGCGGCTTCGAGATCGCCTGGCACCCGATCAGCCTCCAGATCATCAACGAGGACAGCGAGCCCGGCCCATACACCGAGAGCCTCAGGAACGGGCACCGCGCGGGTCGGGTCATCGAGGCCGCCAGGCGCGCGCACGGCGAGGGCGTCGTCGGCGGGCTGTACACCGAGTTCGGCACGCGGATCCACCCCGGCGGCCGAGCGGACTTCGACGCGATCATCGCGGAGGGGCTCGCGGCGCTCTCCCTCGACGCCTCGCTCGCGGCGGCCGCGGACGACGAGCAGTACGACGCCCGGCTGCGCCGGAACACCGATCACGCGCTCGAGATCGCCGGTCCCGACGTGGGCGTGCCGATCATCTCGATCGACGGCGTCTCCTTCTTCGGCCCGGTCGTCACGCCCGCGCCGACGGGGGAGCAGGCGCTGCGGCTCTGGGACGGCATCGTGATGGCCGCGGGCGTACCCGGCTTCTACGAGCTGAAGCGGGGCCGCACGAAGGGCCCGCAGTTCTGACTCCGCGCCGCCGCGGCTCCTCGCGATCCCGGTAGTCTTGAGCGCATGCGCATTCACGTTGCCACGGACCACGCCGGACTCGAATTCAGCCAGCAGCTGCAGCAGCACCTGAGCGATCAGGGCCACGAGGTCGTCGACCACGGCCCGCAGGAGTACGACGCCCTCGACGACTACCCATCGTTCTGCATCAACGCCGCCCTCGGCGTCGCCCGCGACGAGCGCGACGGCGTCGAGGCGCTCGGCGTCGTCTTCGGCGGCTCGGGCAACGGCGAGCAGATGGCCGCGAACAAGGTCGCGGGGATCCGCGCCGCCCTGGTGTGGAACGAGTCGACCGCGACGCTCGCCCGCGAGCACAACAACGCCAACGTGATCTCCATCGGGGCGCGGCAGCACCCGCTCGAGGACGCGATCCGGTTCATCGACCTGTTCATCGCGACGCCGTTCCCCGGTGACGAGCGGCACGTGCGCCGCGTCGCGCAGCTCGGCGAGTACGAGCGCACGGGGAGGATCGCCGGGAAGCAGGTCGACGAGCTCTAGACCGGGAGCGCCGCCGCGTCGTTCCGCACGTCGCCACCGGCCCGCACGTCGTCAGCAGCCCACGCGCCGCCACCGGCCGGCCTGCGCGCCGCTTACCGTCATCCTGCGCGAAGTCGCAGGATCCATCGCCGAAGAGGAAATGAGGTCACGTGCCCGAAGGACACTCCGTCCACCGAATCGCTCGCCAGTTCGGTGCGAACTTCGTCGGCACCGCTCCCGAGGTGTCGAGCCCGCAGGGGCGCTTCGCCCAGGGCGCGGCGATCCTGAGCGGCCACGAGATGACCGACGCCCGCGCCGTGGGCAAGCAGATGTTCCTCGAGTTCGAGGGCGACCACTGGCTGCGCGTGCACCTCGGCATCTACGGCGCCTGGGACTTCGCGGGCGACGTGCGGATCGATCCGTCGATCCAGATCCACGCGACGAAGTTCGGTCGCGGCAGGCTCGGCCAGACGGGCATGGCCGGTGCGGTCGATCGCGACGGCGAGGATTCCGTGACGTCGATCGGGGCCCCGCGTCGCGCGCGGGTCGCCCACGTGCGCATGGCGGAGCGCGACCGGGCCGAGGAGGAGAACGGCGACTTCCCGCCCGAGCCGGTCGGCCAGGTGCGGGTGCGCCTGCTCAACGAGACGGTGTGCGCCGACCTGCGCGGGCCGACCGCGTGCGAGGTGCTCACGCCGGCCGAGGTCGACGCGGTGATCCAGCGGCTGGGCCCGGATCCCGCGAACGCGAACACCCCGGCGGAGCGCCGGCGCTTCGTCGAGCGCGCGCGCAAGAAGAGGACGCCGATCGGCCTGGTGCTCATGGACCAGTCGGTCGTGGCGGGGATCGGCAACGTCTACCGCGCCGAGATGCTGTTCCGGGCCGGGCTCGACCCGCACACTCCGGCGAACTCGCTCGATCCCGCCGTGCTCGAAGCGCTCTGGGACGACTGGGCGCACCTGCTCGAGATCGGCATCACCGTCGGGCAGATGATCACGATCGACGGCCTCGAGGGAGCGGACTACCGGCGCGCCCTGGCGGAGCGGGACGAGCGCCACTGGGTGTACAAGCTCGAGGGCACGCCCTGCAAGCGCTGCGGCACCAACATCCTGCTCGAGGAGTTCGGCGCCCGCAAGCTCTACTGGTGCCCGACCTGCCAGACCTGACGGAGCCGGGTGGACAGCCGTTCCCGGCTGTCCACGGCAGGTCCCGAGGGCGTCTCGCCCTCGGTGCAGCGCGCTGCGCCGAGCGCGCGCGTGCCGCCGGACCTGACGGAAACCGGGACCCGCTCGCTCCGCAGCGCTCAGCGCGATCCGAGCGAGAGCTTGTTAGGCTGGGTCGCGCAGGCGTCCGCCCGGCGGGCGCCGCCTGCGGCCCATGACGAACCGATCGAGGGGAAGCGATGACCTCCGTGAGTGCAGTGCCGTCTCAGCAGGAACGAGCGGCCGAGGTCGCGGCGGTGGCCGCCGTCGACGCCCCGATCCGAGAGTCGTCCGTCGCGGATTCGCCGGAGCGCCCGGCGGCCGACCGGTTCATGCGCGCGCTGCTGCGCGTGCACGAGGTGGACCGCTCGCCGCGGGTGGAGCGCGAGGCGCACCGCGGCTTCCGCGTCTCGATGGTGGTCTCCGGGGTGCGCTGCCTGATCACGTACCTGCTGGTGCCGATCCTCGTGCCGATCCTCGGATTCGCCGGGGTGTTCGCCGCGCCCGTCGGCATCCTGCTGTGCCTGGTCGCCGGCGTGAACGGCGTGATCAGCGTGCGCCGGTTCTGGATCAGCGACCACCGCTCCCGCTGGATGTACACCTGGTTCATCGCCGTCGTGTTCGTGATCCTCGCCATCGCGATGGCGACGGACATCGCGAGGATCGCGAGCGGGCTGTGACGCCGCCCGCCGAACGGGACGACGAGCGCGTCGCGAGCGACGCCGACGAGTCGCCGCAGGACGTGCCGCCGAAGGCGTGGGTGACGCTCGTGCTCTTCGCCGCGTTCGTGATCGCGTTCGGCACGTGCGCCTCGACGTTCATGTTCGATTGACAGCGGTTTCGACTGACGGCGGCTTCGGCTGACGGTCGGTTCACCCGAGGGCCGGATCCCTCGAAACCGTGCCGATTCGTCGAACCCGCACGAAGCATCTCCGCCGAACGGCTCAGTCTGAGAGATTCGGCTCGGTTTCGCCGGTCTTGCTGGTCGCGCGGATCCCGGGGACGCCGCGCACCCGCTTCCGGGCCCCCAGCAGTTCGCCGATCTTGACGGTCACGACTCCCGTCACGATGAGCGCCGCGCCGATCCACTGCGCGCCCGAGGGCACCACCGCGAGCAGTGCGATGGTCCAGAGGATCCCGAACAGGGGCTCCGAATAGCCGGTGAAACTGGCGACGGTCGCCCCCAGCCGGCGGGACGCCGAGACGCCGAGCACGTAGGCCAGCACCGTGGAGATCAGCGCCATGCCCGCGACGACCGCGATCGGCGAGAGCTCGGCCCCCGCGATGACCGGGGCGACCTCGGTCACGGTGAAGGGGAGCAGGCCGGTCGCGCTCGCGACCACGAGCGCGACGGCGGCCACCGCCAGTCCGAGCCCCACGAAGGGCAGGGGCGGGATCCCGTGGTCGGTCGCGGCTCCGGTGGCGTAGTAGGCGGCGTTGCCGATCGCCGCGATGAGGGCGAAGAGGATGCCGAGGGGGTGCAGGGCGCCGCCGAGCCCGACGCCCGAGACCGCGACGAGGCCGAGCACCGCGATGCCGGCCCCGAGGAGCGTCACGCCGGACGGCGCGATCCGGGTGCGGAGCCACATCCACAGCATCAGCAGCACCGGGCCCATGAACTCGATGAGCAGCGCGAGGCTCGGGGGGATGAACTCCACGGCCAGGAAGAAGGCCAGCTGGCATCCGGCCACCGCCAGCAGGCCGAAGAGCAGGATCGGCGCCCAGGCCCGCCGCACGAGGATCCACTGCCCGCGCAGCATGACCAGGGTCGGAACGGCGAGCACGAGCGCCGCGACGAGGATGCGCGCCGCCGCGGCCGCACCGGCGCTCCAGCCCGCCGAGATGAGCGCGCTCGCGAAGATGCCGGAGAGCGCGAAGCTCCCCGCCGAGCCGATCGCGAGCAGGAATCCGGCAACGGGCAGGCGCGCCGCACTCACGGTGGTCACCTCCGCATGGTCGAAATCGCCGCGCCGTGGCGGCGCACTCTGCGAGCGTATCGTGTTCCGGCGTCACACGGGACCTCGTCGACGGTCGCTGCGGCTACGCTGGGAGCATGAGCATCGAGACCACCGGGCATGAGCGCCGGGAACCGACCGAATCGCCGCTCTCCGAGACCGCTCGTGTGGCCCGCGATCTGATCCGCATCGACACGAGCAACCGGGGCGGGGGCGACGCCGAGCCCGAGCTGCCGGCGGCCGAGTACGTCGCGGCGTACCTGCGCGAGCTCGGGCTCGAGCCGCAGATCCTCGAGTCGCTGCCGGGCCGGGCCAGTGTGATCGCGCGCGTGCCGGGCGCCGAACCGGAACTGCCCGCGCTGGTGCTGCACGGCCACCTCGACGTGGTGCCCGCCGACCCGGCGAACTGGAGCGTCGACCCCTTCGCCGGCGAGGTGCGCGACGGCATGCTGTGGGGCCGGGGCGCGGTCGACATGAAGGACATGGACGCGATGATGCTCACCGCCGTCGCGGAGCTGCTGCGGGCCGGCGAGCTGCCGCGGCGGGAGATCATCCTCGCCTTCTTCGCCGACGAGGAGAACGGCGGCGTCTACGGCGCCCACCACCTGGTCGCGAACCACCCGGAGCTCTTCGCCGGAGCGGAGACCGCCATCAGCGAGGTGGGCGGCTACTCCATCGACATCGCGGGCACCCGCGCCTACCTGATCCAGACGGGGGAGAAGGCGCTCGACTGGATCCGCCTGCGCGCCCGCGGCACCGCGGCCCACGGATCGCGGGTGTGGCGCGACAACGCGGTCACCCGCCTGGCCGAGGCCATCGCCGCGCTCGGACGCCACGAGTGGCCGCTCGTGCTCTGCGACACGACCCGTGAGCTGCTCGACGAGGTCGCCGCGATCCTCGGCGAGGATCCGCGCGAGGTGTCGGCCGACGAGCTGGTGCTGCGGCTGGGCACGGGCGGCGGTTTCATCCAGGCGAGCCTGCGCAATACGAGCAACCCCACGGTGCTCGCGGCCGGGTACAAGCACAACGTGATCCCCGACACGGCCGAGGCGCTCGTCGACGTGCGCTCGCTGCCCGCCGAGCAGGGCGACGTGCTCGCCGAGGTGCAGCGCATCGTCGGCCCCGACATCGAGATCGAGACCGTGCACTCGGACATCGGGCTCGAGGTGCCGTTCGGCGGGGAGATCGTCGAGGCCATGACGGCGAGCCTGCGCCGCGCAGATCCCGAGGCCCGCGTGCTGCCGTACCTGCTCTCGGGCGGCACCGACAACAAGGCGCTCTCGCTGCTCGGCATCACGGGCTACGGATTCGTGCCGCTGCGGCTGCCGGCCGACCTGGACTTCCCGGGCATGTTCCACGGCGTCGACGAGCGGGTGCCGCTCGAGGCGCTCGACTTCGGGCACCGGGTGCTCGTGGACCTGCTGCGCACCTACTGATCCCCGCTGGGCTATCCTGGACGGCGGCCCGAATCAGAAGCGGTGCGCGGCTGCCGCCACGAAAGGAAACGATGGGAATCTTCGAGGCGATCCTCCTCGGCATCATCCAGGGGCTCACCGAGTTCCTCCCGATCTCGTCGAGCGCCCACCTGCGCATCGCCACCGAGCTGCTCGGCATCGGCGACGCCGGCGCGGCGTTCACGGCGATCACCCAGATCGGCACCGAGGCCGCGGTCATCGTGTTCTTCTGGCGCGACATCGTGCGCATCATCGGCCGGTGGGCGCAGTCGCTGGCGGGGCGCGCACCGCGCACGGATCCCGACGCGCTCATGGGATGGTGGATCATCCTCGGCACCGTGCCGATCGTGGTGCTGGGGCTGCTCTTCCAGGATCAGATCGAGACCACGCTGCGCTCGCTGTGGTTCGTCGCGACCACCCTCATCGTCTTCGGTCTCCTGCTCGGCGTCGCCGACCGGGTGGGCCGCAAGGTGCGCCCGCTCGAGCAGCTCACCTGGAAGCACGGCCTCATCTACGGCTTCGCCCAGGCGGCCGCGCTGATCCCGGGCGTCTCCCGCTCGGGCGGCACGATCACCGCGGGCCTGCTGATGGGCTACAAGCGCGAGGCGGCGGCCCGCTACTCGTTCCTGCTGGCCATCCCGGCGGTGCTCGGCTCGGGCTTCTACCAGCTGTACAAGGAGGTGCGCGAGCCGAGCGGCGGCGCGCCGATGTCGATGACCGTCGTGGCATCGGTGATCGCGTTCGTGGTCGCCATCTTCGTCATCAAGTTCTTCATGGGCTACATCACGAAGCGCAGCTTCATGCCCTTCGTGGTGTACCGCGTGCTGCTCGGCATCGTGATCATGGTGCTGCTGGGCACGGGCGTGCTCACGGCCGAGGGCGGCACCTCGGTCGCGCAGGGCGCCGTCGCGGTCGCAGCGACGAACGGAGCCGGCCTGTGAGAACCTGGACCCCGCCCGTCGTCCCGCAGCTGCCGGGCGACGGGATCGTTCCCAAGCTCTTCAACACCGCGAGCGGCCGCCTCGAGCACCCCGCGATCCCGGAGGGCCGGGCCCTGCTCTACGTCTGCGGCATCACGCCCTACGATGCGACGCACCTGGGTCACGCCTTCACCTACCTCGCCTTCGACCTCATGCAGCGCGCGTGGCGCGACGCGGGCATCGAGACGGTGTACGCGCAGAACATCACCGACGTGGACGATCCGCTGCTCGAGCGGGCTGCGGACACGGGCGTCGACTGGCGTGATCTCGCCGACGAGCAGATCGGGCTGTTCCGCTCCGACATGCACCGCATGGGCATGATCCCGCCCGAGCACTACGTCGCGGTGACGGAGCAGATCGACGAGATCGCCGGAGCCGTGCGCGAGCTGCTCGAGCGGGGGCTCGCCTACCGGGTGCCCACCGAGGACGCCGAGGGCGAGGATCTCTACTTCGACACCGACGCCGCGGAGCGGGCGTCGCAGTGGCGGCTCGGCGATGTCGCGCCGTACGACCGCGAGCTCATGCTGCGGCTGAGCGCCGAGCGCGGCGGCGATCCCGATCGCCCGGGCAAGCGCAATCCGCTCGATCCGCTGCTGTGGCGGGCGGCGCGTACCGGAGAGCCGAGCTGGGACTCGCCCGTCGGCGAGGGGCGCCCCGGCTGGCACATCGAATGCTCCGTGATCGCGACGCGCGCGCTCGGCGGGGCCTTCACCGTGCAGGGCGGCGGATCGGACCTCATCTTCCCGCACCACGAGTACACGGCGGCTCACGCGACGGCGCTCTCGGGCACCCCGCTCGCGCACGCCTACTGTCACGCGGGGCTCGTGTCCTATCAGGGGCACAAGATGTCGAAGTCCCGCGGCTACCTCGTGTTCGTGTCGAAACTGCTGAACGGCACCCACAGCGTTCCGGCAGCGGATCCCTCCGCCGTCCGGCTCGGCCTGCTCGCCCACCACTACCGCTCGGAGTGGGAGTGGCACGACGGCGACCTCGGCACCGCCACGCGACGACTCGAGGCGTGGCGCGAGGGGCTGCGGCGCGCCGGAGACGAGCCGGCGTCGGCGGTCTGGGTGCTGCAGCAGCTGCGCGCGGCGCTCGCCAACGATCTCGACACGCCCGTGATGCTGGCCACGCTCGACGCGGCCCTCGACCGCGGCGTCGACGATCCCGAGCTCGTGGCGTCCGCGGTGCTGGCGCTGCTGGGCGTGGAGCTCTAGGGGGCGGTCGAGCCGGGATCCTCGTCGGGGCGCGGATCCTCGTCGGGGCGCGGATCCTCGTCGGAGCGCTCGTCCTCGGTTCCCACGTCGGGGTTCCCGGCTGCGCCCCCGTCGGCATCCCGCCGCTCCGCGGGCGGCCCGGGCAGGGGCGGCGCCGGCCTCGGGGGCCGGGGCACCGGGGGATCGGAGACCGAGGGGTTCTGGCGATCCCGCTCGAGGAACTTCTCGAACTCCATGGCGATCGCGTCTCCCGTGGTCTCCGCGGCGAGCGCCTCGTCGCGCGACTCCTCCAGGCGGCGGATGTAGCGCGTCATCTCCTCGTCGGCCGCGGCGATGCGGTTGATGTTGGCCTCCCACTCGTTCGCCTGCGCCAGCAGCTCGCCGCGGGGGATCACGACGTCGAGCAGCTCCTCCAGCTTGTCGAGCAGCGCGAGCGTGGCCTTGGGCGAGGGGGTGCTGTGCACGTAGTGGGGCACGTGGGCCCACAGCGAGATGGGCGGGATCCCCGCTTCGGTGAGCGCGAGGTCCACGACGGCCGAGATGCCCGCGGGGCCCTCGTAGCTGCTGCGCTCCGCCCCGGTCTGGGCGCGCAGCTCGGCGCTCTCCGAGGTGAGGGTGGTCACGATGGGGCGGGAGTGCGGGGCGTCGGAGAACATGGCGCCGAGCAGGATCACGATGTCGATCGCCCACACGTCGACCAGCTCGACGATCTCGTCGGCGAAGTTCTGCCAGTCGCGGGCCGGCTCCACCCCGGCGAGCAGGAACAGATCGGTGACGGGGCTGCCGTCGAGCCGGTGCACGGTCTCGGTCGCGCCTCCGGAGGCCGGATCCTCGGCGTCGGTCTCGAGCGCCTCGCCGGGGCGCTCGATCCTGCCGTAGAGACGGGTGTCCGGCCACTCGAGCGTCCGCTTGCCGGAACCGTCGAGGACGAGCCGCGGCCGGTGCACCTGGAAGTCCACGTAGCCCTCGGAGCCGATGACGTGCAGCACCTCCGCGTCGAGCAGTTCGCCGAGATGCTGCAGCACCTCGGTGGTCGCGTCGCCGGCGTCGCTCCAGCCCTGGAAGGCGGCGATGAGTACGCGGGGGTACTGGGCGGCGGATGCGGTCACGAAGCGGCGCTCCTCGGGTCGGGACGGATGTGCACCAGGATATCGGCTGCTCGGCTCGGCGCGGTCCGCGCGGGCGGCGCTGCGGGATCCCGCGCGCCGGGAAGCGGTGCCGCCGGGTCGGTAGACTTGCTGGGATGAGCGCGATCCCTACTCGAAACGCCCCCGCCGCCGTGCTGTGGGACATGGACGGCACCCTGATCGATTCCGAGCCGCTCTGGCTCACCGCGGAGCTCGCGATGCTGGCCCGCTACGGGATCGAGCTGAGCCCCGAGATGAGCGAGCGCATGGTCGGCTCCGGGTTGCGGGCCGCCGCCGGCCTGTTCCAGGAGCTCGGGGTCCCCCTCGCGGCCGACGAGATCATCGCGGAGTGGGCGGACGGGGTGATCGCGGGGCTGCGCGAGTCCGGGCCGCAGTGGCGCCCGGGTGCTCTCGAGCTGCTGGCCTCCCTCGGGAAGGCGGGTGTTCCCAGCGCGCTCGTGACGATGTCCGTGCGCTCGATCGCCGACGTCGTGCTCGAGATGCTGCCCGCGGGGTCCTTCGCCGTCAGCGTCACCGGCGACGAGGTCGCCCACGAGAAGCCCCACCCGGCGCCCTACCTGCGCGGCGCCGAGCTGCTGGGCGTCGCCATCGAGGACTGCGTCGCGATCGAGGACTCGGCTCCGGGACTGGGCTCGGCCCGGGCCGCCGGCGCGGTCGCCATCGGGGTGCCCAACCTGGTCGACCTCTCGAAGGCCTCGGCGCACGAGCTGTGGCCGACGCTCGCCGGTGTCGACGCCGAGCGCGTCGCGGCCCGATTCGCGCTGCTGCGGCAGCGGCCGTCCGAGGCGGTCGGCTCAGGGCTCGCCGGCCTGCTCGAGGGGACGCCGGCGCCCCGCGGGCCGCTCGGCTACGGCGACCGCGTGCAGCTCACGGGCCCGAAGGGGCGCCTCAACACGATCACCCTCGTGGAGGGCGGCGAGTTCCACAGCCACCGCGGCATGATCCGCCACTCGGAGATCGTGGGCCTGCCGGACGCGTCGGTGGTGGTGAACAGCAGCGGCGAGGAGTACCTGGCGCTGCGGCCGCTGCTGTCGGACTTCGTGATGTCGATGCCGCGGGGCGCCGCGATCGTCTACCCGAAGGACGCGGCGCAGATCCTCTCCCTCGCCGACATCTTCCCGGGAGCCCGGGTGGTCGAGGCCGGCGTCGGTTCCGGTGCGCTGTCGCTGCACCTGCTGCGGGGGATCGGCCCGGAGGGGCGGCTGTACTCGTTCGAGCGCCGGGAGGAGTTCGCCGACGTCGCGCGCGGCAACGTCGCGGCCTTCGCCGGGCGCGCGCCCGAGAACTGGACCGTCACCGTCGGAGACCTGCAGGAGACCCTGCCCTCCACGTGCCCGGCGGGCAGCGTGGATCGGGTCGTGCTCGACATGCTCGCGCCCTGGGAGTGCGTGGGGGTCGCCGCCGAGGCGCTCTCGCCCGGCGGCGTGCTGATCTGCTACGTGGCCACGGTCACGCAGCTCTCGCGCACCGCGGAGGAGATCCGGCGCAGCGGCTCGTTCACGCACCCGCAGTCCTCGGAGACCATGGTGCGCGGATGGCACGTCGAGGGGCTCGCAGTGCGGCCCGACCACCGGATGGTGGCCCACACCGGCTTCCTCATCACGGCGCGCAGGCTCGCGCCGGGCACCGTGCTGCCCGAGCTCAAGCGGCGGGCCTCCAAGGGCGAGTTCACCGACGACGACCTGGCCAGCTGGCTGCCGGATCTGGGCGGCGCGGCCTCGGGAGAGGTCTGGACGCCCGAGGTGGTGGGCGAGCGCGGCAAGAGCGACAAGGTGCTGCGCAAGAAGGTGCGCGAGGCGCAGCGCTTCGCGCGGGAGCGCGGCGCGCAGCTGGACGAGGGTTCGGGGGAAGCCGGCGACGCCGCGCGTCCGGAGCGTGGGCCCGGTTCGGATTCGATAGGATAGCGAGGTTCACACAGGCTTCTGCGAGAGGTGCATATGCTTCGTCGACTGGTTCCCGCAACCGCAGCGGTTGCGCTGCTCCTGGCCGGTGCGACCGGCTGCAGCGCTCAGCGGGCGGCCGCCGATTGCGAGCCGCAGTTCGAGCCGGGCGCGCTCAGCGACAGCGTGACCGTGCTCGGCGGTTTCGGCGAGGCGCCGCAGATCTCCGCCCCGGAGCAGGCGGAGATCCTCACCTCGCAGCGCACCGTGGTGCAGGAGGCCGAGGATCGGTCGGGCGCTGCCGACGAGGGCACGCTCGTCGGCGTGAACATGGCGTTCTTCGACTCCGGCAGCGGCGAGCAGCTGTACCAGAGCCCCGGCTTCGCCGAGGCGGGGCAGTCGCCCGAGTTCCTCCTGGTCTCGGCTGACACCGCCAACCCCCTGAGCGAGGCCGTGCGCTGCACGGTGCCCGGCGACCGGGTCGTGCTGGCGATGTCGCCCGAGGAGAGCGCGCAGTTCGGGATGCAGCTCGGCACGGCGGTCGAAGCCCCCATCGTCGGCGTCATCGACACGGTTTCGACGAGCCCGCTCGCGGCGAGCGGTCCGGTGCGCGGGCTGCCCTCCGGGTATCCCGCCGTCGTGACCGACGACGAGGGCCGCCCCGGCATCGTGCTGCCCCCGCGGCCGGCTCCGGCCGGCACCCAGTCGGCGGTGCGCATCTCCGGCTCCGGCGAGGAGGTCGCGGCCGACGACAACGTCATCGCGCAGGTCCTCTCCGTCGGATGGGACGGCGAGGAGCGCACCAACACCTGGGAGAGCGGCCTCATCGCGATCGGCACCGAGGACCAGATCGAGGAGTCGGGTCACACCTTCCGCGGTGAGCTCACCGGCAAGACCGTCGGATCGCAGGTCGTGATCATCGATCACGAGCAGGGCGAGGAGGCCCAGGTCGTGGTCGTCGACATCATCGGCGTGAACTGAGGTCTCGATGGCCGGTCGCGTGCCCGGCGAGCAGCGCATCTTCAGCCTGGTGCTCGC
>NZ_JAIVPF010000014.1:0-36909 GCF_053528595.1 Leucobacter sp.
AACGGCGCCGAGTTCACGATCGCTCCGTTCGTCTCGGGCGATGTCCAGATGGTCTCGATCGCCGCCGGCGCGGCGATCCTGGCGCTCTCGTTCCTCGGCTTCGACGCCGTCTCGACCCTCGCCGAGGAGGCCGAGAAGCCCACGCGCGACATCCCCCGCGCGATCTTCATCATCGTGCTCGTCGCCGGCGCGTTCTTCATGACCGTCACCTACGTGATGCAGGTGCTGTTCCCCGACGTGACGCAGCTGGCCGACATCGTGGGGGCCTCGCCCGAGATCGCGAAGTACGTCGGCGGGGCCGCGTTCCAGGCGATCTTCGTGGGCGGCTACATGATGGCGGTGCTGGGCTGCGGCATCACCCAGCAGATGAGCGCCGCCCGCCTGCTCTACGCCATGGGTCGCGACGGGGCGCTGCCGAAGCGGCTGTTCAGCTGGGTGAACGGCACCGGCGTGCCGGTGGGGAACGTGCTGCTCGTGGCGGCCGTCGCGCTCACGGCCCTCTTCGTCGACCTGGATCAGGCCGCATCGATGATCAACTTCGGCGCGTTCATCGCCTTCACCTTCGTGAACCTGTCGGTGATCTTCGTCTTCTTCCGCTTCATCAAGCGCCGCGGGCCGGGCGTGTGGCTGGGCTTCGTCGCGGTGCCGGCGATCGGCGTGGTGATCAACGTGTGGCTCTGGTTCAGCCTCGACAGCGTGTCGATGATGATCGGCGGGATCTGGTTCGCGCTCGGGCTGATCTACCTGCTCGTCAAGACCCGCGGTTTCCGCGCCCCGGCGCCGGACCTCACGGGACCGATCAACATCAGCATGTACGAGTAGCGGCGGGCCGGCGCGGCGGCGTCCGCGAGGGGCTCAGCCCTGCGCGAGCCGGAGCGCCCGTTCGGTGAAGTAGCCCACCTCGCCGTCGGGATCCTCGACCCCGAAGACGAACTTGCCCGAGGGCGTGGCCCGGACATCGATGACCGTGCCGCTCCCGCGCGTGGTGAGGACCCGGGCGCCGGGGGTGAAGATGGTTTCGCTCATCCCTCGAGTATGGGGGTGGCGGGTTCCGGCCCGCATCCCCCGGAAGGCGGATTCCGCACGGCGAGCTGCGGACGGGACCCGCTCATCTCACCGGCGGTCGAGGGGCCTGCTCGGCCTGCAACGCACCGAGGACGGCCCGGAACGCGTCCGAGCCGTCCCCGTCGCTGCGGCTGCGGGCCCGCTCAGCCCGCGTAGGTGTCGACCGCGAGGATCTTCACCGAGATCTGGTTGCCGTTGGGCGCCGCGTAGCTCGTCTCGTCGCCGACGCCCAGACCGAGGATCGCGAGGCCGAGCGGGCTCTCGGAGCTGTAGACGTCGAGGTCGCTGCCGTCGGCCAGCTCCCGGCTGCCGAGCAGGAAGCGCTCCTCGTCGCCGAAGACCTCGGCGGTGACGACGGTGCCGACCTCGACGATGCCGCTCGCCTCCGGGGCCTCGCCGACGACGGCGTGCTTCAGCAGCTCCTCGAGGTCGCGGATCCGCGCCTCCATCTTGCCCTGCTCGTCCTTCGCGGCGTGGTAGCCGCCGTTCTCCTTGAGGTCGCCCTCCTCGCGGGCGGCCTCGATGCGCGCCGCGATCTCCTTGCGACCGGGCCCCGAGAGCGCGTCCAGCTCGCCCTTGAGGCGGTCGTAGGCTTCCTGCGTCAGCCAGGTCTGCGTGGGCTCGGCCATGGTCGATCCTCGTTTCGTGTGTGCGCGGTGTGTATCCGGCGCTCCTGCGGGCCGCGGTCGCCTGGGCGAGCCGCGCCCGCACGCACCGTGGCGCGGGGGTAAACGGAACGCCCCGACCAGGTCAGGGCGCGGTCTCCAGAATAGCACCGTGTTCCCAGAACGCCGACTGAGAAGACGCCGCGTGTCCGGCCGGGGCGACGGCGGGACACGCGTCCGGCGAGGACGGGCCGACGGGACCGGGAAGCGGGGAGGAGGGGCGCGGGGGAGCCAGCGCCTACTCGACGACCCAGCACTCGCGGGCGGTGGCCGCGGTGGCGGGGTTCGTGACCACCAGGCGGGTGGTGACGGTGTGGGTGCGCTGCTCCGTCACCGGCAGCTCCACGATCTTCCAGCCGACGGTGGCCTTGACCTTGTTGAGCGCCTCGACGGCGCACGCGACGGGGGTGTTCGGCGGGGCGCTCACCTCGAACTTCACGTCGAGGTTCAGCTCGTCCTGCTTCGTGTAGCCGATGTCCTGCCACGACACCCGATTCGTGTGCTGCCAGCCGCTGAACAGCAGGAAGCACAGGCCGCCCGCCACGAGCAGCGCTGCCACCGACCACGCGAACCGCCGGTCGAGACGCCGTCTGCGGCCCGAGCCGTAGCGATCCTCGAGGGACTGCCCGTCCCCGTGTCCCGCGCCGGATCCTGCATCCCCGGGGCCGGATCCCGCGCCGGATCCCGAGCCGTCCGCCGCGGATCCGCCCTGCTGCCACGCCGACTCCCGGGACGCCCCTGCATCTGCAGCCGTCTGCGACACGGGAGCCTCCGATCCGGGCTGGGTAAACTGGGTGATCGTTGCCAGACTACCGGGAGGCTCCCGAGAGGCACGTGAGAGGACTCGCATGACGCTCAGGTTGATCGCGGTGCACGCGCACCCCGACGATGAGTCCAGCAAGGGCGCCGCCACCTACGCGCACTACCTCGAAGAGGGCGTCGAGGTGCTGATCGTGAGCTGCACCGGGGGCGAGCGCGGAGACGTGCTCAACGCGCTCGTGGCCCGCGATCCCAAGAGCCACCGGGATCTCGCCGGCCTGCGGCGCGACGAGATGACGCGCGCTCGCGAGATCATCGGCTTCGAGCACCGCTGGCTCGGCTACCAGGATTCCGGCCTGCCCGACGAGGGCGATCCGGTGCCGCCGGGATCCTTCGCCGACATCCCCGCCGAGGTCTCGGCCGAGGCTCTGGTGCGCGTGGTGCGCGAGTTCCGGCCGCACGTCATGATCACCTACAACGAGCAGGGCGGCTACCCGCATCCCGATCACATCCGCTGCCACGAGATCAGCCGCATCGCCTGGGAGCGCGCCGGCGACCCCGCCGCCTACCCCGATGCCGGCGCGCCGTGGTCGATCAAGAAGCTCTACTACGAGGAGATCTTCAACGCCGAGCGCGTCACGACGGTGTACCAGTGGCTGCTCGACAACGAGCCCGCCTCGCCGCTCATCGGGCAGTTCGCCGAGATGCGGGAGTGGATGACCCGCCGCGAGTACCGCGGCACCGCGAAGATCGAGGTGGGCCGCTTCTTCGAGCGCCGCGACGAGGCGCTCCGCGCGCACGCGAGCCAGGTGCCGCCGGACAGCCCGTTCTTCTTCTGGCCGAACGAGCTGCAGCGCGAGGCCTGGCCGTTCGAGGACTACCGGCTCGCGGCGTCGCGGGTGGCGACGAGCGAGTTCGAAGCCGATCTGTTTCAGGGAATCGAGGAGGAGCGCGCATGAACGTGCTGAACATCGCGGTGCGGATCGCGGAGGAGACCGAGTTCGATCCCGATCAGGTGACGCCCGGGTGGGAGGGCTTCGTGTTCACGGCCCTGCTGGCCGCCGGCATCATCGCGCTCGGGTTCCTGCTCGTGAAGCGTCTGCGCCGCAACGCCTACCGGGCCGAGGTGCGCGAGCAGATCGCCGAGGAGCTCGCCGACCGCGCCGAGGATCCCGACGGCTCGACCGGAGCCGCGGGTCCGGCGGGCCCCGATGGCTCGACGGACCCCGATCGACGGGTCTGACGCGGCCGTGAGCGACCGCGACGACTTCGAGGATCCCGGCTTCTCCGGCTCGGCCGACGAGGAGCGGTGGCCGGGGGAGGCCTGGGGCGCCCCGCAGCCGGAGGGCTGGTCGGATCGCCGGCCGGGAGCCCTCCGCGCGGGCGCGGGCGTTCCCGACGGCGCCGCGGGTGCCGCGGGCGGCGCATCCTTCGACGGCGTCGCCGCGCCGGGTGCGGGATCCGCGCGCCCTGCCGCGGCTCCCGCGGCGTCGAGCGCCCGCGGCACCGACCCGCTCGCCGTGCTCTCCGAGGTCTTCGGCTACGACTCCTTCCGGGGCGAGCAGGCCGCCATCATCGATCACGTGGCCGGCGGCGGCGACGCGGTCGTGCTGATGCCCACGGGCGGCGGCAAGTCGATCTGCTACCAGATCCCCGCGCTCGTGCGGGAGGGCACCGGGGTGGTGCTGTCACCCCTCGTCGCGCTGATGCACGACCAGGTCGCCGCGCTGCGGCTGGCCGGGGTGCGCGCGGCCGCGCTCAACTCGGCGATGTCGTACGAGGACCGTCTCGAGGTCGAGCGGGCCTACCGGGCGGGCGAGCTCGAGGTGCTCTACCTGGCCCCCGAGCGGCTGTCGGCGCCGGGCACGGTCGAGCTGCTGCAGCAGGGCCGCATCGCGCTGTTCGCCATCGACGAGGCCCACTGCGTGTCGCAGTGGGGGCACGACTTCCGCCCCGACTACCTGCGCCTCGGTGCGCTCGCCGAGCGCTGGCCCGACGTGCCCCGCATCGCCCTCACGGCGACCGCGACGCCCGAGACGCACCGCGAGATCACGGAGCGGCTGCACCTCGAGAACGCGGCGCACTTCGTGTCGAGCTTCGACCGGCCGAACATCCGCTACCGCATCGTCTCGAAGCAGAACGTGCGCTCGCAGCTCATCTCGTTCATCCGCGGCGAGCACGCGGGCGAGGCCGGGATCGTCTACGCCCTGAGCCGCAAGCGGGTCGAGCAGACGGCGGCCGCGCTGCGCGACGCCGGGATCGACGCGGTCGCCTATCACGCGGGCCTGCCCGCCTCCGAGCGGCTCGAGGCGCAGACCCGCTTCCTGCGCGAGGACGGGGTCGTCGTCGTGGCCACCATCGCCTTCGGCATGGGCATCGACAAGCCCGATGTGCGCTTCGTCGCCCACATCGACCTGCCCAAGTCGATCGAGGGCTACTACCAGGAGACGGGCCGCGCGGGGCGCGACGGCCTGCCCTCCGAAGCGTGGCTCGCCTACGGGCTGCAGGACGTGGTGCAGCAGCGGCAGATGATCGAGAGCGGAGACGGCGACGCGGCCACCCGGGCCAACCAGACGCGCCACCTCAACCAGATGCTGGCGCTCTGCGAGGGCGTGGAGTGCCGCCGCGCGTTCCTGCTGCGCTACTTCGGGCAGGATCCCGCGTCCGCCGTCGCCCGTCCGGCGGGCAGCGAGCCCGCCGGCGACGCTCCTTCCCGTCATCCTGCGCGCAGCGAGCCGGCGAGCGAGGTCGCGGGACCCGGACCCGCGCGGGCGCAGAACTGCGGCAACTGCGACGTCTGCCTCGAACCGCCGACGCTGTGGGACGCCACCACTCCCGCGCAGATGCTGCTCTCGACCATCATCCGCACCCAGAAGGAGCGCGGGCGCACCTACGCGGCCGGCCAGCACATCGACGTGCTGCGCGGCGTGGGGTCGGAGCGCGTCACGCAGATGCGGCTCGACGAGCTCTCGACGTGGGGCATCGGCAAGGAGTGGTCGGTCGCCCAGTGGCGCGGCCTCGTGCGGCACCTGCTCGCGGTGGGGCTGGTCGAGGCGCGCGGCGAGTGGGGCGTGCTCGCGCCCACCGAGGCGGCGAAGCCGGTGCTGCGCGGCGAGGAGCAGGTGCGCATGCGCGAGGAGGTCGTGGCGCGGGCCGCCGGTCGCGGCGGTCGCGCGGGCGGCGCGACCGGCGGCGCGAAGCGGTCGGCCGCCGCGGCCGATCTGTCGCCCGAGCAGGCCGAGGTCTTCGAGCGGTTGCGCGAGTGGCGCGCGGGCGAGGCCCGCAAGCAGGGGGTGCCGGGCTACGTGGTGTTCGGCGATGCGACACTCGCGGCGCTCGCGGTGCATCGCCCCTCGAGCGACGAGGAGATGCTCGCGATCTCGGGCATCGGCCAGGTGAAGCTCGAGCGCTACGGCGCGGCCGTGCTCGAGGCGCTCGCCGCCGGCTGATCCGGAGCCCGTCGGCGCCCGTGCCGCGGTGCCCGTGCCGCGGCGCCCGTACCGCGGTGCCGGTCGCCCCGGCCTGCCCGCGCGCCCTGCTCCTTCGCTCCCGTGCCCCGGCTCCCGTGCCCCGGCTCCCGCGCTCCCGCACCCCCGCGCGCCCCGTGCTCACGCGCGCTCTCTTCGCGCGTCAGTAGTTGCTGTAAAACGGCGGTTTTGCTGACAACTACTGACGCGCGAAGATGCCGTTCTCGTCGACGAGGCCGAGCCCATGGTTCGAGGCCGAGCGGGCGCTCCCGGAAGATCGGCCCGGCTTCGGCGGGCGCGTGCGGGGCCCGCGCGCGGGCGCTCGCCGGCTACCGCAGGTAGACCGGATCCAGCGCCACGAGCAGCGCCGCGGTCCAGTGGCAGAGGAACGCGAGCACCGTCAGCGCGTGGAAGATCTCGTGGAAGCCGAAGACTCCGGGCACCGGGTTCGGCCGCTTGATCCCGTACACCACCGAGCCGACCGTGTACATCAGCCCGCCCACGATCACGAGCACCATCGCCGCGGCGTTCGCGTGGTAGATGTCGACGAGGTACATCACCGCGGCCCAGCCCAGCAGCACGTACAGCGGCACGTACAGCCAGCGCGGCGCCCCGATCCAGAACACGCGGAAGCCGATCCCGAGCAGCGCGCCCGCCCACACGAGCACCAGCAGCAGCACACCTTTGTCGAGCGGCAGGGCGAGCAGCGCGATCGGGGTGTAGGTGCCCGCGATGAGCAGGAAGATGTTCGCGTGGTCGAGGCGGCGGAAGAGCTGCTTGGTGCGAGGCTTCCAGTTGAAGCGGTGATAGAGCGCCGAGACGCCGAAGAGCAGCATGCTCGAGAGCATGAAGACGGCCGAGGCCCACTTGGCCACCGGGCCGTGCGCGAGCGAGATGAGCACGATGCCGGCCGCGATGGCCGCGGGGAAGGTGCCGGCGTGGATCCAGCCGCGCCAGCGCGGCTTCGGCTCGGGCGCGCCCGGAGCGGCGGGGGCTCCGGCCTCGGCGGTCTCCGCGGGCGGGCGGGGCTGATCCGCCGGGTGGTCGAGTGCGTCGGCGAGCAGCGGCAGCGACAGGCGGTCCGGCTCGGGGAACGGCCGTTCGGCGTGTTCGGGCTCGGGGGTGCCGTGCGGGGTCATGTCTCGAGTGTATGTTCCGCACAGATCGGCAGGGGCATATATGTGGAGGATCCCCAGCCGTCCGCGCGGCCGGATCCGGGGTGCTCTCACGTACGCGGGCGATACACTCTGAGGGTGAACGCCCCAGCCACGACGCCGCGAACCGGTCTGCTGTACCGGCTCTACCAGCGGCGCCTGCGCCGGGAGATCGAGCCGGGGAGCGTGCCGAACCACATCGCCGTGATCGTCGACGGCAACCGGCGCTGGGCCAAGCAGCGCCTGCAGGAGCGGGCGGCCTTCGGGCACCGCGCCGGCGCGCAGAAGGTGCCGGAGTTCCTCGCGTGGTGCGAGGAGGCCGGTGTCGGCACCGTGACGCTCTACCTGCTCTCCGCCGACAACCTGCGGGCGCGGGATCGCCAGGAGCTCGAGGACCTCTTCGGCATCATCGGCGAGCTCGCGGCGCAGCTCGCGGAGAACCCGCGCTGGCGGGTGAAGCACGTCGGGTCGTGCGAGGGGCTCTCCGAGGATCTCGCGTCGGCGCTCGCCGCCGCCGAGACCGGCACGGCGGAGCGCGACGGCCTGCACATCAACCTCGCCGTGGGCTACGGAGGCCGCAGCGAGATCACCGCGGCGATGCGCAGCGTCATCGAGGAGCACCAGGCCGCGGGCGGCTCGATCGACACGCTCGCCGACCGTCTCACCCCCGAGATCATCGGGGAGCACCTGTGGACGCGCGGCCAGGCGGATCCCGATCTCGTGATCCGCACCTCGGGGGAGCAGCGCCTCTCGGACTTCATGATCTGGCAGTCGGCGCACTCGGAGTTCTACTTCGTCGAGGCGCTCTACCCCGATCTGCGCGAGGTCGACTTCCTGCGCGCCCTGCGCGACTACTCCACGCGGCAGCGGCGGATGGGAGGCTGAGATGGTGCGGCGGAGCGCGGATCTGCCCGATCTGAACGGTCAGCGCGTGCTGGTGACGGGTGCATCGGGAGGCATCGGCGGCGGGATCGCGCGGCGCTTCGCGGCGGCCGGCGCGCGGGTGGCGGTGCACTACCGCGGTGCGACGGCCGCCTCGACCGATGCCGTCTTCGCGCTGGTCGAGGAGGTGCGGCAGCACGGCGGCGAGGCCGTGGCGGTGCGGGCGGATCTGTCGGTGCCCGGTTCCGCCGCCCTGCTGGTGGACGAGGCGGCGCGCGCGCTCGGCGGTCTCGACGGGCTGGTGAACAACGCGGGGATCCAGCCCCTCGCACCGCTCGCGGAGACCTCGCGGGCGGAGTGGGACGAGGTGCTGGGCACTAATCTCGGCGCCGTGTTCGAGCTGTCGCGGGAGGCCGCAGCGGCGATGACGGGAGCCCCCGATCGGGATCCGGCGGCCGGCGGGGGAAGCTCCGGTTCCGGTGAGACCCGCTGGATCACGCACATCGCCTCGATCGAGGCCAGCCGCCCGGCGCCCGCGCACGCGCACTACGCCGTCGCGAAGGCCGGGCTCGTGATGCACGCCCGGGCCGCCGCGCTCGAACTCGGACCGCGGGGGATCCGCGTCAACACCGTCTCCCCCGGTCTCGTGGATCGCCCGGGGCTCGCCGAGGCGTGGCCCGAGGGCGTGGAGAGCTGGATCGCGCACGCGCCGCTCGGCCGGCTCGCGACCGCGGAGGACATCGGCAACGCCTGCGTGCTGCTCGCGTCGCCCGCCGCCTCGTTCGTCACGGGGCAGGATCTGGCCGTCGACGGCGGCATGCTCGCGACCCCCGGCTGGTAGCGGGGCAGCGTTCCCGCCGCGCGGCCCCGCGGGCGGCCTCCTCATCGTCCACCGCGCGGCGGAGCCGTCCCCCGCGTGGCCTTCCGGGCACGGAGCCGTCCGGCCGTCCTGCGCGCGGCTTCGCCGGTGCTCCTCGCGGTCCTCCTGCGCGAAGTCGCAGGATCCGTTCCTCCTGCAGCGCCTCGGCCGATCGATCCGTGCGCGGCCGGGGCAGCCGATACAGTGGGCGTGGACGAAAGGGAGGCGCGATGAGCGAGACCATTCTGCGGGCCGACGCGATGCTGACGCCCGACGGCGCGATCGCCGGGGCTGAGCTCGCCTTCGACGAGACGGGCCGCATCACCCACGCCGGATCCGCCCGCCCCGATCGCGGGGATCGGGCCGACCGCGTCCACGACCTCTCCGGGCACGTGCTCATGCCGGGTCTCGTCAACGGGCACACCCACTCCGCGATGACCCTGCTGCGCGGGGTCTCCGACGACGAGGGTTTCATGCCGTGGCTGGCCGCCGTGCAGGCGCTCGAGCAGCACCTCACCCACGAGGACGTGGCGACGGGGCTGCAGCTCGCCATGGTCGAGATGATCGAGACCGGCACGGTCGCGTTCGCCGATATGTACCACTGGGACGAGTCGCTCATCGAGCTCGTGCGCGCGGCAGGGATGCGGGCGATGGTCGCGCTCGCATCGTTCGCGCCCGAGGCCGTCGGCTTCCCGGGGGTCTCGCCGTGGAACGGCGCGGAGGCCACCGCGCAGACGGAGGCGCTCGCCGAGCGGTACGCGGGCGACCCGCAGATCCGCGTCGCGTTCGGCCCGCACGCGCCCTACACCTGCCCGCCGGAGTTCCTGCGCGACATCGCGGCACGGGCGATCGAACGCGGGATCCCGATCCACACGCACATCTCGGAGTCGGCGGCGGAGGTCGAGCAGATCCTGGAGCGCTACGGCGCCACGCCGGGCGACCACCTCGCGTCCCTGGGGCTGTTCGACGCCGAGGTGCTCGCGGCGCACTGCGTGCACCTCACCCCGGCCGAGATCGAGTTCTTCGCCCGCGCCGGGGCCGCGGTGAGCCACAACCCGGTCTCCAATCTCAAACTCGGGTGCGGGATCGCGCCGCTGCCCGACTGGCAGGCGGTCGGGCTGCGCATCTCGCTCGGCACCGACTCCGTCGCGAGCAACAACACGCTCGACCTGTTCGAGGAGATCAAGACCGCCACGATCCTGCACCGCGGTGCGCGGCAGGACGCCGCGATCGTGCGCGCCTCCGACGTGCTCGACATCGCGACGCGGCGCGGCGCGGAGGCGATCGGGTTCCCCGAGACGGGGGCGCTCGCGGAGGGGCGCCTGGCCGACGTGATCGCACTCGACGTGCGCGGATCCGCGGCGACGCCCCTCGACCTCGCGGGCGGGGCCGCCGCGCTCACCTCTCACCTCGGCTTCGCCACCACCGGCGCCGACGTGCGCCACGTGTTCATCGGCGGTCGCCACGTCTACGCCGACGGGGTGCATCTGACGCTCGATGCCGCCGCGATCCGCGCGCGTGCGGCCGAGGCCCGTGCGCGGCTGAGCGTCGCCGCGGGCTGAGCGCCTCCCGCGGGCTGAGCGGGGCCGTGGGCTGAGTGGGCCGGGGCTGAGCGCCGCCCGGGGCAGCGACGCGGCCGGCCGAGTGCTTGTGCGGCCGTTTCGCGACTTCCGCGGGGACGGGAAGAGGGCGTTCCGGCTCCCGGCCGGGACCTCTGAACAGGAGGACCTCCGGCTCCTGCGGAGAGGGGGCTCCGGAGCCGCCGATGCGTTCTCGGGCGACGCGGGTCGGTCATCCTGCGCGCAGTCGCAGGATCCGGCACTCGGCGCCGGCACTCGGCGCAGCCGGCCCTGCGGCTACGATGGCTTCGCGACCTGCAATCCGAGAGGTCCGCGATCCGCGATCCGAGATCTTCGACTCGATCCGAGAGCCCGCGACTTCCGCGCCGAACGACCGACCGAGAGAGGCCCCTCACCATGGCACCCGTCCGACTCCCCGCCGATGCCGAGCTTCCGCTGCTGCGCACCCGCGTGGCCGACCTCGCCGACCGAGCGCTCGTGGTCGGCGACCCGGCCCGCGCCGCCCGCGTCGCCGAGCTGCTGGACGACGTGCGGCAACTCGCCGCGAACCGCGAGTACCACGTCTACGCGGGCAGCCACCGCGGTGTGCCGATCACCGTCGCCTCGCACGGCGTCGGCGCCGCGGGCGCCGCGGTCTGCTTCGAGGAGCTCGCCCGCGGCGGCGTCACCCGCATCATCCGCTCCGGCACCGCCGGCGGCATGCAGCCGGACGTGGTCGACGGCGCGATCGTCGTCGCCACCGGCGCCGTGCGCGAGGACGGCGTGAGCCATCAGCTCGTGCCGACGCAGTTCCCCGCCATCGCGACCCCGTCGCTGACCCTCGCGCTGCGCGCTGCGGCCGCGGAGACCGGCCTCGATGTGCACACCGGCATCGTCGTCACCGGCGACATGTTCTACCCGAGCGACGTGATCACCGGGGTCGACCTGCCCATGTGGCAGCGGGCCGGCGTGGTCGCGGTCGAGATGGAGGCCGCGGCGCTCTTCGTGATCGCCGCTCTGCACGGCATCGAGACCGGAGCGGTCTTCGCGATCGACGGCAACCCGCTCGCCGCGAAGGACGAGTCGATGGACGGCTACGACCCGTACCGCGAGGTCGTGACCCGCGCCGTCGACGGGGCGCTCGCCGCCGCGCTCGACGTGCTGGTCGCGGAGTAGGCGCGTCCGCCGCGCCTCAGAGGTCGAGCACGTCGAGCAGGATCGCGACCTCGCGACCGAGCTCGACGCCCTCGGCCTCCCGCACGCTGCGTTTGAGGGGGAGCACGTAGACGACCGGATCGCCCTGCGGGAAGATCGAGGTGCGCCAGAGCGTCGCGCCGATCCGCACCTCGACGCGCACGCCGCCGAAGCCGCGCCGCGGGCGGGGGATCTCGGCGATGTCGGCCGAGAGCGGTTCGGGGAGGTCGACGAACACCCACTCCTCGGCGCGTGCCTCCCAGCGGTACGGCACCGCGGTGAACTCGACGAACACGGGGCTCGAGGGGGTTACGCGATGCGCGAGCGATCGAAGGCGTCGAGGCTGATGCCCTGATCCAGCACCTGCCGGGCCCACTCCTTCGCGGAGTGCAGGCTGTGATCGCGGTAGTTGCCGCAGCTCACGGCCTCGGTGCCGGGCACGTCCTCCCAGGCGACGCGCTCCACGAGATCCTCGAGCGAGCTCTTGATCGCGCCCGCGACGGTCTCGGTCGAGGGCTCGCCCCACGCGATCAGGTGGAAGCCCGTGCGGCAGCCGAAGGGCGAGATGTCGATGAGGCCGTCGAAGCGCGTGCGCAGCAGCGCGGCGAGCGTATGCTCGATGGTGTGCAGGCCGGCGGTGGGGATCTCGCCCGCGTTCGGCTGCACCAGGCGGATGTCGAAGTTGGAGATCGCATCGCCCTTCGGGCCGTGCTCCACGCCGATCAGACGCACGTACGGCGCCAGCACCTTCGTGTGATCCAGGGAGAAGCTCTCAACCTCGGCAAGTTCGACATCGCTCATGCGGTCAGTGTAGCGAGCGGGGACCGGGGCGCCCCGAGTGCGACGCCCGATGACGCGGCGCCGTGCGCGGTGACCGTGGCCGGGTCGGGCCGTCGCGGCCCGCCCTCCGCCTCCGTCGGCCCCTCCGCCTCCGTTCCACGCACCTCCGCAACCCGATCCAGTGTTCGCAGATCGTCCATTCGAAGCACGAATAACGGCGATCTGCGAACACTGGATCGGGTTCGAGCGGAGATGGGGGCTTCGAGGGCTCGGCGCCTGCGGGCCGCGCCCGCGGGCTCGTAGCTACGCGGCCTTCGCCAGGTCGCGGCGCGAGAGCGCGATGCGGGCGCGGGATCCGGGAGCTGCCGGATCCTCGGCCACGCGCACGTCCCAGCCGGCCCGGCCGAGCCGCTCCAGGTCGCCGCGGGCCTCGTCGAGGCTCTCGGTCTCGACGAGGTACAGGGTGCGCCCCGAGGTGCGGTACACCGAACGGTGCTGCGCCCAGTCGGGCACGATCATCTCGCGACCGTCTCCGAGCGAGTGGTAGGGGGTGCGCAGCGGGCGCACCCGGCGCTGCTCGTGCAGCGCGGTGATGTTGTTCTCCATGATGGGTCCTTTCCGGCGCGCACCTCCGTGGTGCGCGAATGATGACATGCACGGCGTACGCCAAGGAGCGCCTGTGGAAGAGGCTGTGGCCGTGCAACTGAGCTTCACGGGGTTTCGCGGAGTTGATCTTCAACGCCCTGCATCTGTCCGATGCCATCGGGCGGAAACGCGTGCTGTTCGCAAGCTCAGCTTTACAGTATAGAACAGACCTTCGAAAAGCGCTAGTGTTGAGCCGGATCAGGATCGAGCTGATCCGGATCCGGAACGACGGGCGCGGGAGCGCCGCAGGGAGAAGCCGATGTCAGAGTCCCGTACGCTGCTCGTGTTCGCGCACCGAGACGAGGCCTCGGCCTTCGCCGATGTGCCGCACCTGGTGACGGGCGTGGGCAAGGTCAACGCGGCCGTGTCGCTGGCGAGCGCGCTCGCCGCCGGGGGCTTCGGGCGGGTGGTGGTGCTCGGCACCGCCGGGGTGGTGAGCGACGGGCCGGATCGCCCGCACCTCGACGAGGTGTACCAGATCACTGGGGTGGTGCAGCACGACTTCTCGCTGCCGTCGCCCGAGCTGCGCCCGGCGGGCGAGGCGATCCTGCCCCCGGAGTCGACCGCGGTGCTGGCCACCGGCGACGTGTTCGTGCAGGATGACGCCCAGCGCGCGCACATCGCCGGTCTCGGGGCATCGCTCGTCGACATGGAGGCGTACGCCTACGCCAGCGTCTGCGAGCGCTTCGAGGTGCCCCTGCAGCTCTTCAAGATCCCCTCCGACTTCGCCGACAGCTCGACCACCGACGAGGAGTGGGACACGATCGTGTTCCGCAAGAGCGAGCAGTTGCGCGAGTTCTGGGCGAACCGGCTGACGGCGACGGAGCCGGCCGGATCGGGGGCGCGCGCATGAGCTCGAGCTTCTTCGCACTCTTCGACGACATCGCCGTGCTGGCCAAGGCCGCGGCGGCCTCGATCGACGACGTCGCGGCCGGCGCCGCGAAGGCGTCGGCGAAGGCGGCCGGCGTGGTGATCGACGACGCCGCGGTGACGCCGCAGTACGTGCGCGGCATCAACCCCAAGCGCGAGCTGCCGGTGATCTGGCGCATCGCACGCGGCTCGCTCATCAACAAGGCGATCATCATCACGGCGATCATGCTGCTCAGCGTGTGGGCGCCGTGGGTGTTCCCGTGGATGCTGCTGATCGGCGGCACCTATCTCGCGTTCGAGGGCACCGAGAAGGTGTGGCACTGGATCGAGAGCGCTCGCGGCAGGGCCCACGAGCACACCGTGGAGGAGGTGCTCGAGCGGCCCGCCGCCGACGAGAAGCAGATCGTCGGCAGCGCGGTGCGCACGGACCTGGTGCTCTCGGCCGAGATCATGCTCATCTCGCTCGCGAACATCGACGCCGACAGCTGGCCGATGCGGCTGATGATCCTCATCGCCGTGGGGCTCTCGATGACCGTCGCCGTCTACGGAGCGGTGGCGCTGCTCGTGAAGATGGACGACGCCGGCCTGTGGCTGATGCGCCGGGGCGGCCCGCGCTTCGTCCGCGGATTCGGTCTGTGGCTCGTGCGGGCGATGCCCGCGGTGTTCCGGGTGATCAGCGTGATCGGCGTGGTCGCGATGCTCTGGGTGGGCGGTCACCTGCTGATCGCGAACCTGCACGAGGTCGGCTGGCACCTGCCGCACGATCTCGTGCACGCCGTGACGCACGCGGTGCACGCACCGGGCTTCGTGACCTGGCTGATCGACAGCGCGCTCTCGGCCGTGTTCGGTCTGGCCTGGGGCGCCGTGGCGGTGGCGGCGGTGTCGCTCGGGCGCCGGCTGCTGCGCGGACGCTAGTCCCGGCTGCCCCGGGGCGGAAGCGCCCGGCCGACCGCGCCGTTCTCCGGCCGGTATCGCGGCGGGTGCGCGAGCGGCGCCCGATCGCGGCCCGTCGCGCGGGCGCGCGGTGTCCGGGGCCGGCGGTACCGTGGAGTCGTGACCCAGGATTCCGCCGCGCCGCGCCGCAGCGCCGAAGATGCGCACCGGCACCCGCGCTGGTGCGTGCTCGGGCGCGCCGCGGACGGCGGGATCGCGGCGGTGGATGTCGGGCAGACCGGCGAGCGCTCGGACCCGATCCTCGTGGGTGACGAGGATCTGCCGGAGTTCGTCGAGCGGCGGGAGTCGACCGCCCCGCCCCGCTGGGTCTGGAGCGATACCCCGTCCTGGTATCCGAGCCTGCTCGATGCCGGGGTCCGTGTCGGCCGGGTGCACGATCTCCGGCTCTGCCACGCGATCCTGAAGCACTCGGCGCGCGTCCGCGATCGCGCCGGGCTCCCCTCGGCAGACCAGTGGGATGCCGGGCCGGGAGGCGCCGAGCCCGTGCCGGTCGAATCCGCGCTCTTCGTGATCGAGGCGCCCGAGGCCGCGGTGCGCTCGGTGCCGCACGACATCGAGGCCGCGCTCGCCGACTTCGACCGGCAGCGCGCCGCGGCCGCATCGAGCGACGACCCCGGCCGGGTGGGGCTGCTGCTCGCGGCGGAATCGGCGGGTGCGCTCGTGGCGGTCGAGATGGCGTCGGCGGGCGTGCCGTGGGACGCGGCCGAGCACGATCGCCTGCTGCGGGAGTCACTCGGGCCGCGACCCGCCCGAGGGTCGAAACCCGAGCGGATGCTCGAACTGGCGGCCGAGGTGCGCGGGGCGCTCGGCGATCCCGGCGCGAGCCTCGACTCGCCGCCGAAACTGCTGCGGTCGCTGCGCCGCGCAGGCATCGACGTGGAGACGACCTCGCGCTGGGAACTGGCGGAGCACGAGCACCCCGCGGTGGCGCCGCTGCTGCGCTACAAGAAGCTCTCCCGACTGCTCACGGCGAACGGCTGGACGTGGATCGACGAGTGGGTGCGGGACGGGCGCTACCGGCCCGTGTACGTGCCGGGCGGGGTCGTCACGGGCCGGTGGGCGTCGAGCGGCGGCGGGGCGCTGCAGCTGCCGCGGGCGCTGCGGCCCGCCCTGCGCGCCGACCCCGGCTGGCGGCTGGTCTCGGCCGACGTCGCCCAGCTCGAGCCCCGGGTGCTCGCGGCGATGGCGGGGGACCGGGCCATGGCCGCCGCCGGCCGCGGCACGGATCTCTACTCGGGCATCGTCGAGAGCGGCATCGTCGCGAGCCGCCAGGAGGCGAAGATCGCGGTGCTCGGGGCCATGTACGGCGGGACGGCGGGCGACAGCGGCCGTCTCGTACCGCGGCTGCGGCGCGGCTTCCCCCGCGCGATGCGCCTGGTGGATCAGGCCGCCGTGGTGGGTGAGCAGGGCGGCGTCGTCTCCACCTGGCTGGGACGGTCCTCGCCTCCTCCGGGCCCCGAGTGGCGGGAGCTGCAGTCGCGCGCGAGTCTGCCCGGCGCGACCTCGCGCGACGAGGACCGCGCCCGTCGCGCGGCGCGGGACTTCGGGCGCTTCACCCGCAACTTCGTCGTGCAGGGCACCGCCGCGGAGTGGGCGCTGGCCTGGCTCGCCGAACTCCGGCAGCGCCTCGCCGGCTTCGAGCCCGTCGCGGGCACGGCGCCGGCGCGGGCCTCGGGCCCCGTGTTCGAGCACCGCGCGCACCTCGTGTTCTTCCTGCACGACGAAGTGATCGTCCACGCGCCCGCGGAGCAGGCCGAGGATGCGGCGGCCGCGATCCGCGAGGCCGCCGAGGCCGCCGGGCGGCTGCTCTTCGGCGACGCCCCGGTCGATTTCCCGCTCGATCTGCGCATCGGGGAGCGCGCGGTCAAGGACTGAGCGCTCGGAGAAGAGCTCGCCGTCGGTGCACCGTCCTCGCGTCAGTGCACCGAGAACCCGCCGTCCACGGGAATCGACTGCCCGGTGATGTAGCCGGACGCGGGGCTCGCGAGGAAGATCGCCGGGCCGACGAAGTCCTCGGCGACCCCGTTGCGGCCGACGAGCGTGCGCGCCGCCAGCGCGCGGACCGCCTGCGGGTCCGAGGAGAGCCGCTCGTTGAGCGCCGTGCGCACGAATCCGGGAACGAGCACGTTGGCGGTCACGCCCCGCGGCGACCAGGCCTCCGCCTGCGACCGGGCGAGCGCCTCGAGCCCGGCCTTCGAGACCCCGTAGGCGCCGCTCGACGCGAACGGGCGATGGGCCTGCTGCGAGCTGATGTGGATGAGCCGACCGTACCCCCGGGCGGCCATGCCCGGGATCAGGCGCTGTCCGAGGACGAAGGGCGCTTCGAGATTGACCGCCATGGTCGCGTCCCAGGTCTCCTCGTCGAGCTCGGGCATCGGAGGCCGGAGGTTGATCCCCGCCGAGTTCACGACGATGTCGACCTCGCCCACCGCGTCCGCGAGGGCGCGGGCGCCGGAGCGGGTCGACAGATCGGCAGGGATCCCGGAGAGAGCGCCTCCCTCCTCCGCTCCCCGGGCGACGACCTCGTCGATCGCCGCCTCCGTGCGTGCCGCGATGACGACCGCGGCGCCGGCCCGCGCGAGTCCGAGGGCGATCGCACGGCCGATTCCCGAGCTGCCCCCGGTGACCAGTGCCCGCCTGCCGCCGAGCCCGAAGGTCTCGGCCAGGAAGCCCGTCCCGTCGTCGTGCATGCCATCAGCCCCTTCCGCAACAGATGCTACGGCAGGGTGCGCCGCTCCGGAGGCCCGCCGCGCCCGCGCGACCAGGCCCGCCACAGCGCGGCGTAGGCGCCGCCCTCGGAGACGAGCCGGTCGTGTCGGCCCGACTCGACGACGCGGCCGTGCTCGAGCACCAGGATGCGATCGCACGCCGCGGCCTGCGAGAGCCGATGCGCGACGACGAGCGCCGCGCGGCCGCGGACGGCGGCGAACGCGGCCCGTTCGAGCAGCCCCGCCTCCGCGCTGTCGGCCTCCGCCGTGGCCTCGTCGAGAATCGCCAGATCGGGGTCGGAGAGCACCAGTCGGGCGAGCGCGATCAGCTGCGCCTGCGCGGGCGTGAGCGGGTGGCCGCCGTGCCCGAGCCGCGTGTCGAGCCCCTCGGGCAGGGCCGCGATCAGCTGCGCGGCCTCGACGCGCCGCAGCGCCTCGAGGAGCAGCCCCTCATCCGCGCCCGGCGCCGCGAGGCGCAGATCCTCGGCGAGGGTCCCGGCGAAGACGTGCGTGTCCTGCGAGAGCAGCACCGTGCGCTCGGGGCGGAGCACACGACCGGAGCGCGGCTCGTGCAGGCCCGCCAGCACGGTCGCGATGGTGCTCTTGCCCGCTCCGGAGGCACCCACCAGCGCGACGCGCTCGCCGGGCGCAATGCGCAGATCGATGCCGTGCAGCACGGTGCGCGCCCTCTCCTCCCCGTCCGCCGCACCGTAGCCGAAGACGACGCCGTCGAACCGGGCCACCGCATCGGTCGCGCGCCGTGGCTCGGGCGCGGCACGGGAGCGGTCGCGGGCCTCGGCATCGGAGGGCGCGCGGGCCGTGGCATCGGACGGCGCATCCGGTGCCCGCCCCACGGCTCTGCCCGAGGGTGCGACGTGCGTGATGCCGACGATCCTCGCCAGCGACGCCGCCGCGGACTGCGCGTCGTCGAGCACGAACAGCAGCTGGCCGATGGGGTCGAAGAGCCGCAGGAACATCAGAAGGGCGGTGGTCGCGGAACCGATGGTGATCGCGTCCGCGCCGACGAGCCAGAACGCCACGAGCAGGAGCGCCGCGATGCCGAGGTACTCGGCCAGATTGAGTCGCGCGAAGAACATGTTCTGCACGGTCCTCGCCCGCAGCACCCAGTGCACGACCGCCCAGCTCGATTCCGCGATGCGTGCGCTGTGCCGATCGGCGAGCCGGTAGGCGAGCACGGAGTCGAGCCCCCGCAGGGAGGCGAGCACGTGGTGCGCGCGCGTGGCGGCCGCGGCGCGCTCCGCGGCGTAGATCCGCGGTGCGGTGAGCAGATACCAGCGCACGGTGAGGATGTAGACGGGCAGCGTGACGAGCAGCGCGAGTGCGAGTCGCACGTCGATCACGGCCATTCCGGAGAGGGAGACGGCGATGGTGAAGAGCGCTGCGGTGAACGCCGGCACGATGCTCGGGATCGCATCGGAGACCTCGGCGACATCATCGCTCGCGCGTGACACCAGGTCCCCGGTGCCCGCCAGCTCCACCCGGTTCTGGGGCAGCTCCAGAGCGCGCACGAGGAAGCGCTCGCGCAGTTCGGCGAGCCCGGTTTCGAAGAGGCGCGCCGAGAGCACGATGCCCGCGCCCGTGGCGACGGCCGAGACGGCCGCGGCGCACAGGATCGCGGCGCCGAGCCCCCAGATCCCTGCGACGTCGGCACCGTCGGCCGCGATCAGGTCGACCAGACGGCCCAGCGCCCAGGGGGCGACGATGCCGGCGCCCGCGCCGATGAGCATCACCAGGACCGTCCCCACGAGCAGCATCGGACGGTCGCGCAGCAGCCTCCATGCGGCGGCGAACGACTGTCCGCCGGTGGCGATCGGCAGCGAGCGTGCGGAGCGTGCGTCCCCGCTCACCGCGGGTCCTCCTCGGCTGCGTCCCGCTCCAGCACATCCTGCTCCCGGGGGTCGACGGTCACCACGCGGTCGCAGACGGCGAGCAGGGCCGGTGAGGAGGTGACGAGCACCGTGCTGCGGCCGTCTCTCAGACCCCTCAGCCGGTTCGCGATGAGCTGCTCCGTCGCCGCATCGACGGCGGTGGTCGGTTCGTGGAGCACGAGGATCGGGGCGTTCGCGGCGTAGGCGCGGGCCAGCGCCACCCGTTGCCGCTGGCCGCCCGAGAGCCGTGCGCCGCCCTCTCCCACGGGGGTGTCGATGCCCTGCGGCAGCGCCGCGAGCAGGTCGTCGCAGGCCGCGGCGCGCAGCGCGCCGGGCACGGCGGCGGGATCCGCGCCCGGCAGTTCGAGGTTCCAGGCGATCGTGCCGTCGAACAGTTGGGCCCGATGGGGTGCGACGAGCACGCGTCGCCGCCAGAGCAGCGCGCCGAGCTGTTCGGGGGTGCGCCCCGCCAGACGGGCCTCGCCCGTCTCCGAGAGTCGCGCCCGAGCTGCGAGAAGCCGCACGAGCCGCTCGGAACACGCCTGACTCGCGACGACGCCGACGCACTCGCCCGGCAGCACGCGGAGGGAGAGGCCCGGCAGCCGGACGTCGAGCCGGTCCGGCGCGTCCGCGTCACCGCTGCTCGGGGCCGGGACGGGTCCGGCTCCGCGAGGCTCGGGCAGGTCGGCAGCGGGGCCTGCCGCCGTGGCGACTGGTGCCTGCAGCACGCTCAGCACCCTCGCAGAGCCGGCCAGGGCGACCGCCCAGACCCGGCCCGTGTTCGCGGGCATGGCGGTGAGGGGGCCCACCACGAACTGCACGAGGCCCACCGCCGCGATGAGACCGCCGACGCTGAGCCGCCCGCTCAGTGCGAGCACGCCGGCGAGCACGGTGAGCGCGGCGACGAAGACGCCCGACAGGCCGCCCAGCACGCCCTCGTAGACGCCCTGGGCGGTCTTCGCGCGCAGAGTGCCCACCAGCGCCGTGCGGCTCGTCGCCCGATACCGCTCGCCCGCCTCCGCTTCCGCACCGAAGCCCTTGAGCACCCGGTAGCCGGCCAGCAGATCGGCGGCCCGGCCCACGGAGTCCGCGGCGAGTGCCTGCTGCTCGAGGCTGCGCCGGCGCAGCGATCCGCCCGCCGTGAACATGGCGACCGTCAGGACCGCCGCGCCGATCGCCACCCCCAGGCCGAGTGGCGGGGACAACGCGAACAGGGCGACGCTGGCGAGGAGGAGCGCGGCGACCTCTCCCACCGGGTAGACCCCGAGCTGCATCACGGCCGCCAGGCGCGCGACATCGCTCGTGGCGATCGAGAGCGCCGCGCCGTCCTGCTGTCCGTGTGCGACGCCGTCCTGATGCAGCAGTCGCTCGCCGACCTGGACGCGCAGCCGATGCTGCACCTGCTGCATGCCGTAGAGACCGAGACGCGAGCCGAACCGGAACGCGAACGAGAGCAGCAGGAAGTCGGCGGCGAGCACGCCCAGCCACCACAGCAGCTGTGCGCCGTCGCCCGTCGCCACGGCCCGGTCGATGACGATCCCCACGATCACCGGCACCAGCGCCTCGCCCGCGGCGTGCGCCACCAGCAGCAGCGCCGCGGGAACGGTGAAGCGCTTCGCCGAGAGCATGACGCGCAGTGCGAAGCGGGCCGGGGACGCGTCGCCGACGCGCACCGCGGGGATGCGGGGCGGTTCGACCGGGGCCTGCAGCAGGGCGGGCAGCGGGAACCGCAGCCCGAACGGGCTGCGCCCGGCCGGTGCGGTGGAGCCGGCGGTCATGCCCCCGGCCCGTCGCGAGGGCCCGGATCCGGATCCTCGTCCGGCCCTGCGCGCTCAGCCCGCTCGCCGAGGCGCCCGAGCGGCACCACCTGCGGCGTGCCGGCGACGGGATCGGGCACCACGATGCAGCGCAACCCGAAGACCTGCTCGACGAGTTCGGCGGTGATGATCTCGGCGGGCGGCCCCTCGGCCACCACCGCGCCGTCCCGCATCGCGATGAGGTGCGACGCGTAGCGGGCCGCGTGGTTCAGGTCGTGCAGCACCGCGACCAGTGTGCGCCCGCTGCGGTGCAGATCGGTGAAGAGCTCGAGCAGCTCGATCTGGTGGCTGATGTCGAGGAACGTCGTGGGCTCGTCGAGCAGCAGGATCCCGGTCTCCTGCGCGAGCGCCATCGCCACCCACACCCGCTGCCGCTGCCCGCCCGACAGCTCGTCCACGAACCGCGTCGAGAGCCCGGTCACGCCGGTGGCCTCCATCGCCTCGGACACGGCGCGCTCGTCGGCCTCGGTCCACTGCCGCAGCAGCTTCTGATACGGATAGCGCCCGCGCGCGACGAGGTCGGCGACGCGGATCCCGTCGGGGGCGATCGACGACTGGGGGAGCAGGCCCAGGCGGGCCGCCACCTGCTTCGCCCGGTACGAGTGGATGTCGGCGCCATCGAGCACCACCCGGCCGGCGCCGGGCCTGAGCAGCCGCGAGAGGCCCCGCAGCAGCGTCGACTTGCCGCAGGCGTTGGGGCCGACGATCACCGTGAACGACTCGTCCGGGATCGCCACCGAGAGCCCCTCGCTGATGATGTGCTTCTCGTAGCCCAGCGTCGCCCGCTGCGTGTACAGGCGCGGCTCGGGTCCGCGGGTATCCGACATCGTCAACCGCCCTTTCTCGTCTCTCGGATCAGCAGCCAGATGAGGTAGAGGCCGCCGAGGCACACCGTCAGCAGTCCCACGGGAACCGGACGGTAGATCTGGGCGATCCCGAGCGACAGCAGGTGCGCTGCGGCGAGCAGTGCGGCGCCCATGTACGCGGCCGACGCGATCGATACGCCGGGGGTGCGGGTGAGGCGGCGGGCGAGCTGCGGCGCTGCGAGGGCGATGAAGCCGATGGGTCCGGCCGCGGCGGTGACGAGGGCCGACGTGGCCACGCCGACGACGAGCAGGCCGAGCCTGGCCCGCCCGGCTCGCACCCCCTGGGCGAGCGCCGCGTCGTCGCCGAGCTCGAGCTGCCTGAGCGCCGGCGCGAGCAGGCCGGCGGCGCAGAGGATCACCGCTCCGATCCCGAGCGAGGGCGCGAGGCTCGACCAGGTCACCCGCGCGAGCGATCCCGCGCCCCAGAAGCCCACCGACATCGCCTCGTGGAGATCCGCGCGGGTGATGAGATAGGAGTTGATCGACCCGAGCGCCGCG
Organism: Leucobacter sp.; assembly: GCF_053528595.1. NCBI lineage: Bacteria > Bacillati > Actinomycetota > Actinomycetes > Micrococcales > Microbacteriaceae > Leucobacter > Leucobacter sp. Next base: position 22,632 of record NZ_JAIVPF010000014.1, read on the forward strand.
GAGATCGCGATGCCGACGATGATCAGCCGGAAGCCCTGCACTCCGCGGCGGTACGCGAGCGCGTAGACGAGGAACGCGGTGAGCAGGCCGCCGAGGATCGATGCGCCGGCGATCTGCCAGTATCCGCCCGAACCGACGAGCAGGACGGTGAGGACGACAGCGGTGAAGGCGCCGGCGTCGAAGCCGATGACGTCCGGCGAGCCCAGCGGGTTGCGCGTCAGCGACTGGAAGATCGCCCCGCCGATCCCGAGCAGGGCGCCGAAGGCCACGGCCGCGATCGCGACGGGCAGCCGCCACTCGAGCACGATGGTGCGGCGCAGCTCGTCGCCGCCGCCGAGCAGCGTCTGCAGCACCTGAAGGGGGGAGAACGGGTAGTCTCCGAGACCGATGGCGAGCAGCGCCGAGACCGCTGCGACGGCCAGGAGCGCGGTGCCGATCGCAAGGCTGCGCGCGTGCAGGCGGAGCGCGACCAGCCGTCCCCAGCGCACGTCGCGGTGAGCGTAGCCGGGGTCCACGCGGGTGCGCGGGGCGCGGGCGCCGCTCACAGCCCGCTCGCCCTGCTGCGGCGCACGAGCGCGATGAGCGCGGGCGCGCCGACCACCGCGGTCAGGATGCCCACCTCGATCTCGCCCGGCCGGGCGATGACGCGCCCGATCACGTCCGCCGTCAGCACGAGAGCGGGTGCGGCGAAGAGCGTGCCGGCCAGGATCCACCGCTGATCGGGGCCGGTGAACCACCGCACCACGTGCGGCACCATGAGGCCGACGAACGCGATGCCGCCGGTGAGCGCGGTGGCGCCGCCGGCGAGCAGGGTCACGGCGATCACGCCGAGGACCCTCGTGCGCACGAGGTCGGCGCCGAGCGAGGCGGCGAGGTCGTCGCCGAGCGCCACGGCGTTGAGCGATCCGGAGATCAGCGCGGCCAGCAGCGCGCCGGCGGCCAGGAAGGGGAGCACCGCGAGGGCGTCGTCGAGGCTGGTGCGCGCGATCGACCCGACGCCCCAGCTGCGGATCGCCCGGAAGGTCTGCTCGTCGATGAGCGACAGGAACGTCGAGAACCCCGTGAGCACGGCGGAGAGCGCGACACCCGCGAGCACGAGCGTCACGGGAGAGGCGGAGCCGCGCCCGGCCGAGCCGATGAGATAGACGAGCACGGTGGCGACGACCGCGCCGAGGAAGGCGAACCAGATGTAGCCGGTGATCCCTCCGAGGCCGAGGAGTCCCACGCCGAGGGTCACCGCGAAACCGGCGCCGGCGTTGACGCCGAGGATCCCGGGATCGGCGAGCGGGTTGCGCGTGAGCGCCTGGATCAGTGCCCCCGCGAGGCCGAACGCGGCGCCGGTCGCGATGCCGACGAGAGTGCGCGGCACCCGCAGCGTCCACACGATGACCGAGGCCTCCGAGCCGTCCGGGTGCCAGAGACCGCGCCACACCGCGTCGAGGGGGAGGGGGTTCGCCCCGATCGCGAGACTCGCCAGCGCGATCGCCACGAGGACGATCGCGCCGAGCAGCACGGTGAGCAGCCTCAGCCCGAGCGCGGTCCGAACGTCGGCTCCGACGATCACGGCTCCGAGGCCTGGACCGACTGCTCGCCGAACTCGGCGAGCCGGTCGATGAGCCAGGGAACGCTGATCGCGCTCTGCACGTTCAGGCCCCACGCGAAGGAGTTGATGCCGGTCTCCTGGTCGGCGGGGTCGATGACGACCCGGCCTTCGGCCACCGCCGGCACGGACCGGAAGAGCGGGGACTCCACGAAGTAGTCCGCCGAGCCCTCCTCGAAGGTGCTCACGAGCAGGAAGTCGGCATCGATCAGGCCGATCAGCTCATCGCTGATGGTGGGATCGCCCTCGAACCTCGCGGCGTTCTCGGGCAACTCGAAACCGAGCTGCTGGAAGAGGGCAGCGGTGTCGGTGCCGGGCGCGCTGACGTACGCGGCGCCGTACTCCTCCTCGTAGGCGATCACGTGGGCCGCTGTCCGCCCCTCGAACTCGGGGTGCTCATCCCGGGTGGCTGAGACGACCCCCTCGGCCTCGGCGATCACCTCGTCCGCCTCTGAGGCGAGATCGACCGCCTCCGCGAGCCGCTGCGTCGTCTCCTGCCAGGACAGCTCGCCGCCCTCGGCGTAGAGGACCGGGGCGATCCGGCTCAGCTGCTCGTAGCGGGCGCGGTCGAAACTGTCGTAGGCGTACAGCGCGACGATCAGATCGGGTTCGGCGGCCGCCACCGCCTCGGCCGAGACCTCGGCGCCGGCGTCCGACTCCCAGAGCGTCTCGATGCCCTCCACGGCCTCGGGATCGAGCCAGGGGTTGCGCTCGATGGTCGACGGCGCGAAGACCGGCGTGCCGCCCAGCGCGATCAGCGCGTCGGTGTCGACCGTCGATGCGGTGACGACGGCGACGCGCTCGGGCCGCTGCTCCAGCACGGTGTCGCCGAACGGCGTCTCGAGCGTCAGCGGGTAGCTCGTGGTGCCCTCGGCCTCCGGGAGCAGGGGCGCCTCCACGCCGCTCGGTGCGGAGGCCGGTGAGGGGCTTGCACATCCGGCGAGAGCGGTGAGCGCCACGGACGCGGCGAGCGCCGAGGCGAGGAATCGGCGACGGAGAGGGTGCGGGAGAGCGATGGTCATAGCGATCCTGAGTCGTTGGGGGAGAGTTCGTAGAGGGTGTAGCCCCAGCCGATCGTGCTGCGGCCGGACACGGAGAGCGACGCGGCTCCGAAGAGCCGTCGGTGCTCGTCGTCGTTCCGAGCGCCGCCGCCGGTGAGCGCGAATTCGACGAGGTCGTGCTCGTAGTCGTGCTCGTCGGCGAGCTCCGGGTCGAGCACCTCGGAGAAGACGAGCACCGAGCCGCCCGGCTCGAGCCCGAGCGCCGCCTGTCGGAGCAGGTGCACCGCGTCGGCGTCGGCGAGGCGCCCGAGTGCTCCGGCGATCAGCACGGCGCCGACCGGTCGCGGCGGACCTGACAGGGGGCCGACGGCCTCGTAGCGCACGCGGTCATGCGGCCCGTGCAGACGCTGCAGCGCCTCGATCTCCGACGGAGCCGCGAGGATGGACGCGCACAACCCGGCGTGCGCGTCCACGAGCGCGGACGCGATCGTCGTCGATCCCTCTCCGACGATCGCGAGTTCGCCGGGACCGGCGAACACCTCGGCCTCGGCGAGGGCGCCCGCGACGTAGACCGCGTCCTCGGCCTCGTGCTCGATGCGGTCGTCGAGCAGGCTGCCGGGAGCGATCGCCCGGTCGCGCCAGGACCCGCCGAACCAGCGGGGGTGGTCCCCGCTCCCATGGCGCACGGCCGCCAGCAGCGAGAGCGCACCCGCCAGTTCGCGCGCCGCGTGCGAGCGCTCGAGGTGCAGTGTCCCGGCGACATCGTCGTCCTCCAGCTCGCGCCCGAGGCTCGTGAGCCGGTACCCGTTGCCGCTCGGCGCGACGACGTCGAGGGCGGCGAGGTAGCGCAGCAGCTTCGCGAGGCCGACGGGGTCGCAGTCGAGGCGGGACGCGAGCGACGCGACGCTCTGCTCGTCCCCGTCGAACGCGCCGGCGAGCCCGAGCGTCGCCGCGATGCGCACCGCGAAGCCGGGGAGCAGCTCGCTCAGTTCGTGGAACCGCGCGTCCTCGTCCCGGCTGGCGTCCAGATCCTGTACCGTGGCGTCGTCGTCCGACAGCACGACCTCCTGACGGCGCCAGTACCCGGTGACGTCGACCTGGGACTTGGGCAACTCCTTCTCGTTGCGCAGCCAGCGGCGGATCGGGGCCAGTGTGAGCGTCTCGCCGGCCACCCACGCGAAGACGGTGCCGGGCCACCACTCGGCGTCCCGGATGGCGTCGAACAGGAGCGTCGTCGTGCCGGGCTCGGCTCCGTCGCGACTGAGCCAGGTGATCTCCACTCCGTCGTGCTCGGGCAGTCGCTGCCGGTGCCCCGGCTCCGCGACCTCGATGAAGACCTGGGCGCGCGCGCCGGCCGGCCACTCCTCGAGCCAGCGGGCGATCGCGGGCAGAGCGGTCTCGTCGCCCGCGATGAGCACCCAGTCCGCCCCCTGCGGGTGCGGAGCGGACATCTTCGGACCTGCGATCTGCATCCGCTCGCCGGGCCGCACGCTCGTGGCCCACGAGGTGGCCGGGCCGATGCCGTGCTGCACGAAGTCGACGTCGATCTCCCCGGCCTCCGGGTCCCACCGCCGCACCGTGTAGGTGCGCAGCAGCAGGTGCTCGTCGCCCCGGGGCCAGTTCAGCACGCCGTCGGCCTGGGTCGGACCGACGGGTTCCGGTGCGTCGGGGTGATGCAGGAGGATCTTGAACTCGTCGTCGAACCCGTCCGAGCGGAACGCCGCCACCTGATACCCGTTCGCCGCGGTGTGCGCCGCGAGCTCGGACCCTCCGAGGGTCACGCGTCGCATGCCGGGGGTGACGTCGACGACCCGGAGCACCTCGAGGGTGCGGGTGGTGATGGGGAATACGGCGAGCGGTCGCAGGCTGCTGCGCATGAGGACTCCTCGGATTGCGCCGGGGCTGTGCCCGGACGGATCAGTCGAACAGGCCCGCGAAGGCGCCGGTGAGCTCGTCGACGGCCCAGCGGTGGGTCAGCACGTTGGGGTACGCGAAGGCCCAGGCCAGGTCGAGTCCCCCGGTCTCGGGATTCGGATCGATGGTGGAGACCTTCCCGGCCTGCACCGCGCCCAGCTGCTGGTAGAGGCCGTTGCCCTCGAGCCAGGAGGTCGCCTCCTCGACCGAGCCCTCGCCGCCGTGGCGGGCGACGACCAGGGCCTCCGCGTCGACGAGGCCGATGTTCTCGATGGCCACGTCGCCCCAGTCGAAGGCGCTCAGCTGCTCGACGTTCGGGTGCTCGTCGAAACCGAGCTGATCCAGCAGTTCCTCGGCCGGCGACCCCGAGGTGTTCACGAACTGGATCCCGGCCTCCTGTCCTCGGTTGATGATGATCCCGACAGTGCGCCCCTGGTACTCGGGATGGGCCTCGGCGGCTTCGACGATGCTCGCCTCGGTCTCCTCGATCTTCTGCTCGGCGAGATCGCCGAGATCCGTCGCCTCGCCGACGCTGCGCACCAGCTCGCGCCAGTCCCAGGCGAAGTCTCCGCTCGCCTCGATCGCGAGCACCGGCGCGATCGAGGAGAGGCGCTCGTAGTCGTCCTCGAGCTTGCCGTAGGTGCTCGCGATGATGAGATCCGGCTCGGCGGCGAGCAGCGCCTCGAACTGGAAGCTGTCGGCCCAGGGATCGACGAACTCCGGGATCTCGTCGAAGCGGGTGCTCTCGATCCAGGGATAGATACCCGAGTCGGAGCCGACGACCGGTGCGATGTCGAGGGCGAGCGTCGACTCCTGGTCGCCGAGGCCGCCGATGACGGCGATGCGTTCGGGGCGATCCTCGAGCACCGTCTCACCCCACGGGGTTTCGAGGGTGAGCGGGTAGTCGGTCGCGCCCTCCGCGGGAGGCAGCAGCGCGGCGTCGCCGGAGCTCTGCGCGCCCGCCGCGGTCTCATCGGATCCCGGCCCGTCCGAGGGGGTGCAGCCCGACAGGGCGATCAGGGCGGCGAGCGCGGCGGCTACGGCGGTGCGCCTGCGGGCGCGGATCATGGTGGGCATGGCGATGTGGAGGCTTTCTGGATCGTCGGCGAAGGGGAGGTCGGAGGCGATGCCGTTCCGAGTCCGGCGGGAGCAGCACGATGTGCTCACATGAGATCTAGGTTAGGTGACGCTAAGCTTCATCTGAGTGCAGTTTCCGACAGCTTGCGGGCGCAAAGCGACAAACCGGCATCGCCCGTGCCCCATCGATCCGGAGCAGGAGGGCGGTATGCAGGTCTCCACCGCGCAGACGCACGGATCCGGCACCCTGGACTCGCGCGGCCCGAGGCGCCTCCACCTGCCGTCGGTCAGCATCCCGGAGCGCGTGCACTACGACGAGCACATGATGCTGTGGCAGGCCAGGGGGAGCGCCGAGGCGGTGCTCGACGGGGTCAGCCGCACGCTGACCGCGGGGCACGCGATCTGGATGCCCGCGGGAACGAAGCACGTGCTGCACGTGCACGAGAACTCGGTGATGCTGCCCATGTTCTTCGAGATCGCGGGTGTCGCGACCACGCTGCAGGGAGCGGCGACGGTGCGCGTCGACCACGAACTGCGCACGCTCTTCCTCGCCTACATCCAGTCGCAGCAGACCATCATCAGACCCGATGCCGACATCGCCCGCCAGATCCTCTCGACCATCGAGCGGCAGCCGGCGCTCTCGACGAGCCTCGTCATGCCGGTCTCGGAGGCCGCGGGAGGCATTGCGGAGATCCTGCGCTTCAATCCGGGCGACAGTCGCACGGCGGACGAGCTCGCCGCTCAGGTGCACGCCTCTCTGCGCACGATCGAGCGCGCGTTCAAGGCCGAGACCGGCATGACTCTCAGGGAGTGGCGGATCCAGAACCGGATGGAGCGCGCCGTGGAGCTGCTGCGCTCCGTGCACAGTCTCGAAGCCGTGGCGCACCGCGTGGGCTACACGAACGCGAGCGCTTTCCGCAGGGTGTTCAAGGGGCACTTCGGCATGACGCCGAGCGAGTACGTCGCCCGCTACGTCACGGCGTGAGGGGTGCGGGCCGAGGAGGCCCGGACGCTGCCGCGCGTCGAGCCAGGGAAACGAGGAACCCCCGAGATCCCTGTCTTTCAAGGGATCTGCGGGGGTTCGATGGCGGTGACGGTGGGATTTGAACCCACGGTGCGGGGTTACCGCACACGACTTTTCGAGAGTCGCACCTTCGGCCGCTCGGACACGTCACCGCGGAAAAGAATACGCGATTCCGGCCGCGAGCGCGAATCGAGCCGCCCCGAGCGCACGCCCGGCGTGTCGGGCCCCGTTCAGGCGCGCGTGCTCCAGCCGAAGCGGGGAGCGACCTCCGTCGCGAACAGCTCGAGCGAGCGCAGCACGTGCTCGTGGGGCGCGTCGACCGAGTGCACCTGGATCGCCACCTCGGCGGCGTGCTCGAGGGTCGGGTCCGCCGCGAGCGACTCGGCGACCTCGTCCGCCGTGCCGAGGTGGGTGTCGCTGCGGCGGATGAGCTCGTCGAGGGGCGCGTCCTCGGCGACGCCGAAGAGCGCGGCCTGACGGCGCAGCCCCACGTCGGCGAAGCGGAGCGCCTCGGCGCGGTCGTCGGCGACGAACACGGTGCGGGAGGCGGTGATCCGCGGCGCAGCGCCATCGGGCAGCGCGTCGAGGTAGGCGTCGACGATCGGCTGCTGGATCTCGTGCAGCGAGGCGTGCTCGCGGCCGGGCTGCCGGGGCTGCGTGCGGCTGAGCAGCAGCCCGTGACCGTGACGCCCGGCGCGCGCTCCGCCGGCGGCGCTGAAGGTGGCCTGCCACACGCGATCCTCGAGCGATCCCGCCGGGGGATACAGGGTGTTGCCCGCCCCCAGCTCGCGTCCCGCCAGAGCATCGACGAGCACCTCGAGCTTGCGCTCGTAGTCGGCGGCCTTGTTCTCGAGAGCCAGCCCGAACGGCGCGAAGGAGGTGGGGGTGCCGCCGCTTCCCAGACCGAGGTCGATGCGCCCGCCGCTCAGCAGATCGGCGACGACCGCGTCCTCCGAGACGCGCACCGGATCCTCGAGCGTCAGGGTGACCACCCCCGTGCCGAGGCGGATCGCCGCGGTGCGCTCCGCGATGCTCGCGAGCAGCACGAACGGCGACGGCAGTCCGCCCTCATCGGCGCGGAAGTGGTGCTGGGCCACCCACGCCCGCGCGAAGCCGTGCCGCTCGGCGTGCTGGATCTGCTCGGTCGCGAGGCGGTAGCGCTCGGCGGGCGGGGCGGCGTCGAGCAGCCGGGTGAAGAAGGCGATGTCGGTCATGTCGGTGGGGCTCCCCGTGGATCGTGTGATTCCAGGCTAGTGAGCGGCGCGGGGGAGCCCAAAGCGGGCCGTCAAGGGCGGTCACATACCCGGGCACCGCCGCTGCTTCGTGGGCGGCGCGAATCCACAGTTCGCATATGGCCCCTATTCGGGCGCCGAATGGGCGATATGCGAACTATGGATCGGGTCGGGTCGGGGGAGCGCGTGCGGACGACGGGGAGCGCGCGGACGGCGGGGAGAGCGCGCGGGCTGCGGTGGTGCCGCAGCCCGATGTCGGGGGCCGCCGGTAGGCTCGCCGGCATGGCGAAGACGAACAGCGTGTACGCGTGCTCGGAGTGCGGATGGCAGACCTCGAAGTGGGTCGGCCGCTGCGGCGAGTGCCAGCAGTGGGGCACGGTCGAGGAGCGCGCGCAGCCGGGCGCCTCGCTGGCCCGAACCACGCGCGCGATGGCGCCGGTCTCCGGTCGCGAGGCGAGGCCCATCACCGAACTGCACGGCGACTCCGTGCGCCACCGGCCAACCGGGATCGGCGAACTGGACCGGGTGCTCGGGGGCGGAGTGGTGCCCGGCGCGGCGATCCTCTTCTCGGGCGAGCCCGGCGTCGGCAAGTCCACCCTGCTGCTCGACGTGGCCTCGCGCTTCGCCGGCGCCGACGGGGGAGCCGACGCACCGCAGATGAACGACGCCGACGGGCGATCACGGGTGCTCGGCGCCGACGGGCGATCACGGGTGCTCGGCGCCGACGGGCGATCACGAGTGCTCGGCGCCGACGGGCGATCACGGGTGCTCTACGCCAGCGGCGAGGAGTCGACCGGGCAGATCCGCATGCGTGCGGAGCGCACGGGCGCGCTGCGCGACGAGCTGTTCCTCGCGAGCGAGACCGACCTCGCGACCGTGCTCGGGCACATCGAGGCGGTGGATCCCGCCCTCGTCATCGTCGACTCGGTGCAGACGATGGCGAGCGGCGAGATCGAGGGCAGCGCGGGTGGACCGGCGCAGGTGCGCGAGGTGGCCGCAGCGCTGATCCGCGCGGCGAAGGGGCGCGGCACGCCCGTGATCCTCGTGGGGCACGTGACGAAGGACGGATCGGTGGCCGGCCCGCGCCTGCTCGAGCACCTCGTCGACGTGGTCTGCCACTTCGAGGGCGACCGCCAGACCTCGCTGCGCTTCCTGCGCACGCTCAAGAACCGCTACGGCCCCACCGACGAGGTCGGCTGCTTCGAGATGACGGATCGCGGCATCTCGGAGGTGCCCGATCCGAGCGGCCTCTTCCTCAGCCGCGCCGCCGCGCCGGTGAGCGGCACCTGCGCCACGGTGGCCATGGAGGGGCGTCGCGCACTGCCGGTCGAGGTGCAGGCGCTCGTCGCGAAGAGCGCCACACCCAACCCGCGGCGCGTCACGAGCGGGGTGGATCCCTCGCGGGTGGCGATGATCCTCGCGGTGCTGGAACGACGGGTCGGCGCGCGCCTGCACGACCAGGACGTCTACGTCTCGACGGTCGGCGGCGTCAAGCTCGCCGAACCCGCGGCCGACCTCGCGATCGCGCTCGCGGTGCTCTCGGCGATCACGGATCGCGCGCTGCCGCACGATCTCGCGGCGTTCGGGGAGATCAGCCTGGCCGGAGAGGTGCGCCCCGTGACGGGAGGGCCGCAGCGCGCGAACGAGGCCTCGCGCCTCGGCTACACGCGGGTGATCGACGCTGCATCGGCGACCTTGGACCGGGCCAGGAAGGACGCCGGTCTGTGAGCCCCCGAGAGGCGAGTAGACTTGCAGACCGTGAGTAAGAACACGGTAGATGTCGTCCTGATCGGCGGCGGCGTGATGAGCGCCACCCTGGGCACGCTGATCAAGCAGGTGCAGCCCGACTGGACGATCGAGATCTTCGAGTCCCGGTCAGAGGTCGCGACCGAGAGCAGCAATGCCTGGAACAACGCCGGAACGGGGCACGCGGCGCTCTGCGAGCTCAACTACATGCCCGAGGGCAAGGACGGCAGCCTGTCGTCTGCCAAGGCCATCGACATCAACGAGCAGTTCCAGCTCTCCCGGCAGTGGTGGTCGGCGCTCGTGCAGCAGGGCGTCCTCGGCGAGCCCGCCTCGTTCATCAACGCCACCCCGCACATGACCTTCGTGCGCGGCGAGGCCAACGTCGACTACCTGCGACGTCGCTACGACCTCCTGAAGCAAGAGCCGCTCTTCGCCGACATCGAGTTCAGCGACGACCCCGCGCAGATCGCCGAGTGGGCCCCGCTGCTCGTCGACCGCCGCGCGAAGGACGAGGTGTTCGCAGCCACCCGCTCCGAGAGCGGCACCGACGTCGACTTCGGCGCCGTGACCCGGCAGCTGATCCGCCACCTCGTCTCCGCCGGCGCCGAGCTGCACCTCAACGCGCCGGTCAAGCAGCTGAAGCGCCGCTCTGACGGCACCTGGGACGTGGGCGTGAAGGCCTTCTCGGGCACCGGCTACCGCACCGTCAACGCGAGGTTCGTCTTCGTGGGCGCCGGCGGCGGCGCGCTGCACCTGCTGCAGTCCTCCGGCATCCCCGAGATCAAGGGCTTCGGCGGCTTCCCGATCAGCGGCAAGTTCCTCAAGTGCGACAACCCCGAGATCGTGAAGCAGCACCGCGCCAAGGTGTACGGGAAGGCCGCCGTCGGCGCGCCGCCCATGTCGGTGCCGCACCTCGACACCCGCATCGTCGACGGCAAGGAGAGCCTGCTCTTCGGCCCCTACGCGGGCTTCAGCCCCAACTTCCTCAAGAACGGCTCGTGGTGGGATCTGCCCGGTTCGGTGCGCCCGCACAACCTCGGGCCGATGCTCAAGGTGGGCCTCACCGAGTTCTCGCTCGAGAAGTACCTGGTCGGCGAGGTGCTCGCCAGCCGCGAGAAGCAGATGAGCGCGCTGCGCGAGTACATGCCCACCGCCCGCTCCCAGGACTGGGAGATGATCACCGCCGGTCAGCGCGTGCAGGTGATGAAGCGGGATCCCCAGAAGGGCGGCATCCTGCAGTTCGGCACCGAGGTCATCACGGGCGCCGAGGGATCCATCGCGGGCCTGCTCGGCGCGTCGCCCGGCGCCTCGACGGCCGTGCACGCCATGCTCGGCGTGCTCGAGCGCTGCTTCCCCGAGCGGTTCGAGCAGTGGAAGCCCGTCTTCAAGCAGCAGGTGCCCGCGTTCGGCGAGGGCCTCAACGGCGATCCCGAGGCCGCCGCCGCCTCGCTCGCCGAGACCGCAGAGATCCTCGGCCTCGTTCCCGCCGCCGCGCAGGCGACGGCCGAGACCGCTCCCGCCGAGGCCTGAGCCGGCACGCCGGCATCGAGCCGCATGCGGCTCCGCACCGCCGAGAAGGGCGTCCGAGAGGGCGCCCTTCTTCGTGTTCCCCGGCCGTCGCGCGCTCGCGTCCCGGCCGTCCCGGGCCTGCGTCCCGGCCGTCCCGGGCCTGCGTCCCGGCCGTCCCGGGCCTGCGCCCCGATCCTCCCGCGCCCGCACCCTGCGACAAGCCCGGATCTGCCGGCCCGGGCTTGTCGGAGAGCGACCACCCGTAGTCCCCGGGCGACCAAGACGTCTCGGATCCCTAACCATCGGGCTCCGAACGTAGACAAGTCCTGATCGGGTGTGTTTTCCTTGCAGGAACCTGCGTCGTCTGCGTTTCAAAGGAGAAGCCATGTCTGAAGCTCGCAGTGAAGCGCTGGCCCGGAATCAGCTCGGTGTCGGCTCGATCGTCTTCCTCGTCCTCGCGGCGGTGGCACCCGTCACGGTGCTCATCGTCGTGCTGCCGCTCGCCATGGCGCTCGGCAACGGCGGCGGCCTGCCGGTCGCCATCCTCATCGTGGCGGCGGCGCTGCTCCTGTTCGCCGTCGGCTACGCCCAGATGACCAAGGAGCTGACCAACGCCGGCGGCTTCTACGCGATCGCGGTGCGGGGCCTCGGCAAGACCGCGGGTCTCATCACGGGCCTCATCGCCACGATCGGGTACAACGCCTTCGTCGCCGGCGCGCTCGGCACCATCGGCTTCTTCACCGGCATGGTGGTGATCCCCGAGCTCTTCAACGGTCTCGTGATCGACTGGTTCGTCTGCGGCCTCGTGCTGTGCCTGATCGTGTTCCTGCTCGCCCGATCCGGCATCCACATCAGCGCCGTGGTGCTCGGTATCGCGCTGGTGCTCGAGATCATCCTGGTGCTGGTGTTCGCGTTCTCGGTGCTCATCCAGGAGGGCTTCAGCTTCTCGGTGTTCACGCCGGAGATCATCATGGGCGGATCGCTGTGGATCGGGCTGCTGCTGGCGGCGACCGCGTTCATCGGCTTCGAGGCCACCGCGCTCTTCGGCGAGGAGGCGAAGGAGCCGCGCAGAACCATTCCGCGGGCGACCTATACCGCGATCATCGTCATCGGCCTGATGCACGCCTTCGCCGCCTGGGCGATGGCGAGCTCCCTCGGGGCCGCGCAGGCGCAGGACGAGGCGCTCGCCCACCTCGAGGCCGGCGACCTGACGCTGATGCTGATCGACAAGCACCTCGGGCCGTTCATGGTGCTCGTCGCCCTGGTCCTGGTGGTGGTCAGCCTCTTCGCGGCGCAGCTCGCCTTCCACAACTCGGCGGGCCGCTACCTCTTCGCCCTGGGCCGCGCCCGCGTGCTGCCGCGCTGGCTCGCCAAGACCAACGCGAAGGGCGCTCCCGAGCGGGCTCTCGTCGTGAACCTGATGTTCGCGGTGGTCATCGCCGCGATCTTCCGGTTCGTCTTCCCGGACCTGCCGTCGATCCTCACGCTCGTGCCGGTGGGTCTCGGCTTCGCGACGCTCGCGATCATGATCGTGCAGGCCATCGCCGCGCTCGCCGTGGTGGTGTACTACCGCAAGACGGCGGATCCGCGCTGGTGGAGCACCTTCATCGCGCCCGGCATCGGCTTCCTCGCGCTCCTGGTGTTCAGCATCATGGCGATCGTCAACTTCTCGACGGTCGCGGGATCGGACGAGCCCTACGTGCTGGTGCTGCCGTGGATCCTCGTGGCGGCCGTGGTCGGCGGGATCGTCTACGCGGCTGTGCTGCGGTCGAAGCATCCCCGCGTGTACGAGGGACTCTCGGAGGACCTCGAGAAGTTCGACGAGGAACTCGCGGAGGCGGCGCACGACCACCCCTGAGGATTCGCTGCCGGAGCCACCGCACCGGAGTCGCAGGATCCACCACCGCCATGGATTCTGCGTCCTGCGACTCGCCCCGCTCGCGCAGCCCGACCGGCTCCGCCGCGCGCAGCACGACGGTTCTCGCTCAACCGGCGGGGTCGGCTGCGATCAACCGGCGGTGCGCTCCGCCGCCAGCAGCTCCTCGAGGAAGTCCGCGGTGTCCTCCCACCCGTCGACCGCAAGGCACGGCACGCCGAGCGCCTTCACCGGGTAGTCGTTGCCGTCGGGATCGAGCCGATCTCCGACGAACAGCATCTCGTCGAGCGGGATGCCCGTGTGCGCCTCGAGCTTGCGCATGCCGTACGCCTTGTCGATGCCCCGCCTCGTGATGTCGACCGAGGTGGATCCGCCGCTGCGCACCTCGAGCTCGGGGAGCCGGGCGGCGACCGCCGCCCGCAGGGCGTTCTTCTTCGCGCCGTCGGGATCCCACGTCTGCTTCACGGCGACGGGCGCGCGCTGCCCCAGCGCGGAGAAGGTGACCTGCGATCCGCGATCCTCGAGGATCTCGCCCCACGGATCCGGCTCCCACAGGCCCAGCCGCTCCGCCTCCCCGCGCAGCGCCGAGAGGGCCGCATCGCGTTCGGCCGGCGTCAGGTTCTCGCGGTAGACGGTGGCCCAGCCCCCGTTCTCGCGACGCTCGTAGCGGGTGCCGCACGTCGGCAGCAGGTGCAGTCGCTCGAGTGCCGACTCGTCGACGCCCTCGTACGCGTCGAGCCGATCGACCAGCTGCGCCTCGAACTGCTCGAAGTTGCCACCCGAGATCACCGCCACGGCGGTGCGTTCGAGCAGCCGGGCGAAGGCGGCGAGCATGCGCGGATCGACCGGGGACTTCGAGGGGGCCAGGGTGTCGTCGAGATCGAATGCGATGAGGCGTGGGATCGTGGGCACCCGTCGATTCTTCCACAGCGATCCCCGGCGCCGCCTGCGTCGCCGTGGATCCCGTCGGACGAGCCGGATCGTCCGGCCGCCGCGGGAGGCCTACTCGTCGTCGAGATCGGGCATCGAGGTGGCGTTGGCGTAGAAGCGCACGTCGACGCGCTCGAGCCCCACTCCCTCGAAGATGATCCGGTAGGTGCCGGGCATCGGGATCCGGGCGTCGGCCAGCTGGAAGACCATCGGGATGTAGCCGAAGCTGTCGTTGCCGCCGCCGAGGCTGAACGTGCCTTCGAGGCCGAAGACCTCGGCGCCGCCCACCGCGGGCTCGCAGCGGGCGCGGAACGAGCGCTCCGGATCGCCTCGGCGGGCCTCGCTCTCGTCGTACTCGACCACGATCAC